>CAZSDE010000075.1:0-6936 GCA_964605435.1 uncultured Akkermansia sp. | reverse complement strand
GTCGAGTTCCATATAGCTGCGGGCGAGATCAATCATGTCCGGATCGATTTCGATGGCGGTGCTTGCTGCTTGAGGGATGAGGTGCTGGAGCGTGCGGAGGCTGGTGCCGCCGCCGAGGCCGAGCATGAGAATGGACACTGGCTGGCCCGGGTGCGAGAGAATGCCTGCGGCGATGCAGTCCCATGCCAGTCCCGTTAGGAAGCGGTGCCGGTGCCACCATGCATGGACGGCTCCGGTGACCCGGAATTCTGTTTCGTCCGGGGATCCCCAGACTTCGATGCGCTGGAAACGGGTCTGTCTGACTTCGAGTCGGCGCATGGGGGCATCAATCCTCCCATGCGGGTTCCAGTTGGCCATGGCCGACGTCGTAGCAGGGAATCCATGCGAGGGCGCTCGTGGTGACCGCGATGTTCTTCTTGAGGGGCGAGAGCGACTTCTTCTCGAGAGGAATCTGCGAGACGTCGAAGTATTGCCGGGCGAGATTCAGTTCGCTCTCAAGATCCTCCTGGATGCGCGCTGCTTCGGCTTCGGCTGATTCCACGCGGGAAACCGCGCGTTCGACATCGCTGCCCTGGTTCCATGCGCGGTTGGCACCGCGGGCTGCCTGAGCGCTGCGGGAAACAAGCGTCGTCGTCGATTTGCGTCCGAAGAGCGCTCCAAGAATGGCCTGGCCGACATTGACGACGGTGCTGACGCGGGCGGCGTTGGCCTGGGCGCGCTCGCGTTCGAAGGCGGCGGCCGCGCGGTTCCGGGCTTCCTCGGCGCTGCGGAGTTTGGGGCCCCATTTGCGTTCGATTTCCGCGAGTTTCTGGTCGCGTCGTTCCCGGGCGGCGTGCTGGAGACGGGCGCGGAAATCGCCTTCTGTTTCCCCCGGCTGCGAGACTTCCCCGAGGGCAGGGCAGGTGAGCAGGTCGAGAGTGCAGCGGGCGTAGACGTGTTCGATGGCGGCGTCGCGGGCGGAATTGAAGGCAGCCGGTTTGCGGGCAAAGGCCGGGAGGCTGGCCCAGGCGGGCGAGCCCGGCAGAGGCTGCGCTGAAAGCTTCGTGTCCGCCAGATCCACGGGATCGCCCGGTCCAGCCGGGAGTCCGGCTGCGTCCGGACTGATGCGGAGCAGGAAGCGGTACGGGATCTGGGCATTGGTGCCCGTTGATTTGTCCGAAAAGGTCGCGCTCAGTTCCGTGAGGATGGCCGGGGTGTAGACGACCGGGAGTGGCGAGGCCGAGGGACTGCTGACCGGGAAGAACGTCTGGACGATGGATTCCGGGAGATCCGGCCGGCCGCTGGCGGAGCTGGCTGGCGTGGCTTTGGTTGCTGCGGATGCTTCCGGCAAGGACGAGGCTGCGGAAGCGCTGCCCGGCGCATTGGCGGGTGCCGCCGTGCTGACTCCGAATTCCGTGAGGATGGCATCGCGCACGGGATCGACGAGCGATTTAAGCTGTGAGCGGGTCAGGGGGCCGCGCAGGTAGCTGAGGCACCAGCGGACCTGCATGACGCAGGGGCCGTTGTTGTGCACATTGTTCATGAGGAAGATGCGGTTTCCGAGTCCGGCGAGAAGGCGGTCCATGGAAGCGCGGTCGAAGGACGATCCCTGGCTGGCGGCGGCTCCTTCGAGGCCATCGAGCACCCGGGCCTTGTCGCGTTCCGTCTGCAGGCGGCCGAGGAACCATGTACCGATGTTCGAGAGCGCCTTGTAATCCAGATCGACCGGGTTCTGGGTGGCGAGGAGGACACCGAGGCCGAAGGCGCGCGACTGCTTGAGGAGCGTCATCATGGGCTTCTTCGACGGCGGATTCTGCGACGGTGGCAGGTATCCGAAGATTTCGTCCATGTAGAGGAGAGCGCGCAGGCTGGTGGTCCCGCTCTGGGCCCGCATCCAGCCGAGCGTCTGATTGAGCAGCAGGCTCACGAAGAACATGCGTTCTGCGTCGTTGAGGTGCGCGATCGAGAAGATGCTGATGCGAGGTTTGCCCTCCGGCGTGTGGAGCATGCGGCGGATGTCGAGCGGGACCCCGGTGAGCCAGTTCTGGAATCCCGGGGCCGCCAGCAGATTATTGATCTGCATGGCCAGTTCCGTGCGCTTCTTCTCGGGATAGAATTCCTCGAGGGCGACGACCCCGACCTTGGAGAATGGCGGGGCCTGGACTTGAGCGATGATGGTGGGGAGGTCGAGCGATTTGCCCGCGCGCCATGCGAAATCGAAGATTCTCGAAAGGAGAATGTGCTCGCGGCTGTTGACCGGATCGGCATTGATCCCGAGCAGGCCGAGGATGCTTGAAGCGGTGCTGGCGATGCGGTCGCTGTAGCTTTCCGAGTCGTCGAGGACTTCCTCTTCCGGGGCTCCCAGCGATGCCAGAATGCTCACCGGGACACCGGCGGTGCTGCCCGGAGTGAAGACCGTGATGTCGACCGTCTCGCGCAGCATGCGGATGCGGTCGCCCGACTGACCCCATTCACCGAGGCCCTTTTTCCAGAGTTCCGCCTGCGCGGCAGCGAATTCGTCCGGAGTCTTCCCCTTCCGGTGGGCATCTTCCTCATTGATCCACGGGCGGAAGTCCGAACCGGCGAGATCCGGAAAGGTTAGGAGGAGGTTGGCGATGTCGCCTTTGGGATCGATGATGAGAGCCGGGACGCGGTCGATGGCTGCTTCCTCGAGGAGGGCGAGGCAGAGGCCCGTCTTGCCGGATCCCGTCATCCCGAGGACCACCCCATGCGTCACAAGGTCCTTGGAATCGTACATGAGGAGCGAATCCGTCATCTCCTTTGCCTCGATATCGTATTCGCGGCCGAGGTAGAAGGCACCCAGTTTCTCGTACTCGGATGGGGAAATGGTCATGGCCGCAAGAAGGAGCGGCTTTGGCATGAGGTCAAGACGGTCGGGACGGTTGGCTGGCCCTTGCGTTCAGGCGGCCGCGGGGCCATCCAGTGGCTGCAAACCGCCGTCCGCTTTGTAATGCGGATTTTCCGTGCGGGCGGCGCTTTCTCTGCGTAATTCAGCGAAATTCATCCGATACCCAACCATATGATGTGGATTGTCCTTCTTGGTTCTCTGGCTCTGTCCTTCTGGGCGTCTTCCCGTGTGAAGTCGCAGTTCCGGCGGTACAGCACGGTGGCAGCGTGGTCCGGGCTGACGGGTGCGCAGGCGGCGCGGCGGATCCTCAACGAGGCCGGCCTTCATGATGTCGAGGTGGTCCTGACGGAGGGCGAGTTGACGGATCATTATGATCCCTCGTCGCGCACCCTCGCCCTGTCCGAGCCTGTGTATCATGGGAACTCGCTTTCGGCGGTGGGGGTGGCGGCGCATGAGGCGGGTCATGCCTTTCAGCATGCGCAGGCGTATGCTCCGCTCATGTGGCGGATGGCGGCCGTGCGGACGACGGCGACGGCGTCGTGGGTTGTCATGATTGCGCCGCTTGTGCTTGGTCTCATGGGGAAATTCGTGCTTGGTCTGACCGTAGCGACGGTGTGTCTCGGGATTCTGATGCTTTTCAATCTGGTGACGCTGCCGGTGGAATTCGATGCGAGCCGCCGGGCCAAGCTGGCGCTGGTCGACAGCCGGATCATTGCGCCCGGGCCGGAAGCCGATGGGGTGGATGCGGTCCTCAAGGCAGCCGGGCTCACCTATGTGGCGGCTTTCCTTTCCTCGCTCGGCTGGTTTGCGCTGCGTCTATTCGAGCTGCTGGGTCTGAGCAATGACGAATGAGGCAGTCGTGCCGTGAGGTTTCCGGGCGTCGGTTGCAGATGCGGCGTCTCCGATTTAGCTGCCATTGCTATGGGTATTGTTCATGGGTTCTGCTATCAGCTGTCGAAGTCACTGGCGCGCGCTGCGCTGGATCATCAGGTTGTGGGCCGGGAACATCTTTTCGAGGATGGACCGGCCCTGATCTGTTCGAATCACGTTAGTTTTCTCGATCCTCCGCTGGTGGGGACCTCCTTTGACAAGCCGATCTACTACCTTGCGAGAAAATCGCTGTACTCGAACCCCTTTGCGCGCTGGCTCTTTCCGAAGCTCAACGTGGTGCCGGTGGATCAGGACCGGGCTGGCTTTGCTGGCCTGAAGACTGCGATCCGGATGCTGCAGGATGGAAAGCGCGTCATTATTTTCCCGGAAGGATCGCGTTCCCCGGATGGGCAACTGCAGGCTGCGCAGCCCGGCCCCGGGCTGGTGGTGGCGAAGGCGCGCGTTCCGGTGATCCCGGTGAGGATTTTCGGGGCGTACGAGGCCTTGCCGTATGGGAGCATGAAGTTCCGGACGTCGACGGTCACGGTGGTGGCCGGGCCGGTACTGCGGTTTGACCGAGAGCAGCTGCCGGACACCAAGGAAGGCTATCTGGCGATCAGCGAACGGATCATGGCGGCAATTGCGGAGATCCGTTGTCCGGAGGACCGGATTCCCGAGCCGCGGAAGGAGCGGGGATGAAGCTGAGCGTGGTCATTCCTGCGTGGAACGAAGAAAAGCTGCTGCCGGCAACGCTGGCCGGGCTTGCGGAAGCCTGCGCGGGATGGCCCTCGGATTTCGCGTGGGAAGTGATTGTGTGCGACAACAATTCGTCTGACCGGACCGCGCTGGTGGCCCGTGAGGCCGGGGCGAAGGTTGTCCTTGAACCGGTCAATCAGATCAGCCGGGCGCGCAATGCAGGGGCCGCCGCGGCGGGGGGCGACTGGATTCTGTTTCTGGATGCGGATTCCGTGCCGTCGGCGGGATTGATGAATGATCTCCGGAGGGTCATGGCTGACGAGGGGATTCTGTATGGCGGCAGTGCGCTCGTGATGGATGAACCGCGCAAGGGCGCGGAATTCTTCATCCGGAACTGGCACCGATTGGCGCGCTGGAGGCAATGGGCCGCGGGATCGTTTCTCTTTGTGAGGCGCTGGGCGTTCGAGGAATCGGGTGGGTTCAGTCATGAACTCTATGCGGCGGAGGAACTGGAACTGAGTCAGCGGCTGCGGGCCATCGGGAAGCGGGAGGGTCTTGGGTTTGTCTTTCTGGACGAGCATCCTCTCATCACATCCGCGCGGAAGCTGAAGTTCCGCAGTCCGGCATCGCATCTCTGGTTTGTGCTGAAGACTGTGCTGAGCGGGGGGCGGAACTTGCGCCGGAGGGAAAAGTGCGGCATCTGGTACGACGGGCGCCGCTGAGTGACCGCCTGCCGTTTCCCTGTCATGCATCCTTCCGAGTCCTTCCGTTTCTGTCCGTCCTGTGCTCATGCGCGGGAGGCGTCGCGCCGGCAGCCGCTGCAGTGTGCGGCGTGTGGCTATGTCTTTTACTTCAATGCGACGTGTGCGACGGCGGCGTTCCTTGAGCGACCTGATGGGAAGGTGCTGTTCATCCGGCGGGCGAAGGATCCGGCGCGGGGGAGGCTCGCGATTCCGGGAGGATTTGTGGATGAAGGAGAGACGGCCGAGGACGGGCTGCGGCGGGAATTCATGGAGGAAGTGGGGCTGGCCGTGGAGGATCTGACCTTTCTCTGCTCGGCACCGAATTCTTATGATTACAAAGGGCTGACGTATCCGGTACTCGATTTCTTCTTCACGGCGAGGACGTCGGGGGAAGTGGAAGCGCAGGCACTCGATGCGGTCGAGAGCACGTGCTGGCTTGATCCATGCGGGATTGATCCCGGCGAGATTGCCTTTCCGTCGATGGTGGTGGCGCACAGCGTTTACCTTGCATGGCGGCGGGCGCGCTGAGCGGGTTGTCAGGTTCCTCCGAGGCGGCGGAGGAGGGCGGCGCGGGAATCCGGCAAACGGTGGAAGGTGGCGAGAATGGCTCCGGCCGGAGTGACTCCCGGTTCGCCATGGATACCCAGTTCGCTGGCGACTTCGCGTTCGTAGAAAAGGACCGCGCGCAGCGTGGGGTCGTGTGCATCGAGCCAGTCGAGTCCCCGGCGGAGCAGGTCGTGCAGTGCTTCCACGGGGGCGTCCTGTTCCGCTACGCAGTCGATGAGAGCAGCGAAGTAGGCTGCGCAGAGAACCCGGGGGTACGAAGACTGGATGCCGGCGCGGAAATGGGAAACTGCGAGTTCCCGCAGCGTATGCAGGTCCGAGCGGCGGCTGCGGACGAACGAGAAATCGGCCGAGTAGAAGAGGTCGAGTTTTCCCGTGAACGGCGAACCGGGACGGCGGGCTCCTTTGGCCGCGGTGCGCACGATGCCGTGCTCGCGGGTCAGCCAGTGAACGATGAGGCTGGTGTCGGTGAGCAGGGTGCGCCGGATGAGGATGCCGTGGGCATTTTCCACAGGGAGGCATGCATGGGGGCGGGCTGCGGCGGAATCAAGGAGCCGCTGCGGGGGCGTCCGGCGCGGCCTGAAAGCCAGGACGTCCGGCCCGGATGCGGGCCGAGAAATCGGGCGCATCGCCTGCGGCCATGGCATCGGCATTGATGTGGCTGCGGCGCTTCAGTTCCGCAAAGGGCAGGGAGGTATCGATGACACCGCGTTCGTAGGACATCTGATCGCCGAGGCCATTGACGAGGATGCGCCAGTCCCATGGAGTGCGCTGTTCCGCGGGGTGCTGGGCGCGGATGGAAGTCGTGCAGTTGTCGGTGACTGCATTGTACCAGCGGGGATGAGCATGAAGGCGGTTCATGACCTCGAGGTATTCCATGAGGCGGGCGCGGGCCGTGGCCGGACTGGCTTTCGTATGGTAAAGGTAGACGTCCTCGCCTTTGCGGAAGTTCGTGCGGAGCCGGATGAGATCGCGTTCGTCGGCGGCTACGTAGATCAGTTCGAACTGACGGTAGAGCCCGCCGAGAGCGGAATACGATTCCCCTTTTTCCTTCCGGGTTTCGATGGAAATCGCGAGGGGCGGGGCGTCTGCAAACTCAAAGCATGGGATGGGGTGGGCCATGTAGGGCGATCCCCAGTAGGTGACCGAAAGGCTCAGTCCGGTGAGCTTGCTGAGGTCGTAGGTGCGCGATTCCCAGTTGGTGGTGTAGTCGGT
>CAZSDE010000074.1:7223-10891 GCA_964605435.1 uncultured Akkermansia sp. | reverse complement strand
GGCCCGGGTGCGGGCGTCGAAGTCGGGGTCGCCTGGTCCGGGGGTGCGGAAGGTTTTCTCCTGATCCCAGCGGGCCTGCCAGACTGGTTCGAATTCGTCGAAGGGGAACGGTTTGCGTCGGTCGCTGCTCATGGGAGAGAGATGGGAAAGGGATGGGGAAAACGGGGAGGGGAGTGTGGAGGGAAAAGCCCTGAAGGAAACCTGTATTTCGCCGTTGGTGAGGTGGTCAGGCGAGGAGGCGGACGGCGAGCCAGATGGTGATGGCTCCGGCGATATCGAGGGCGAGGCCGGCGCGGACCATGGTGGTGAGGGGGACCATGCCGGTGCCATAGGCCATGGCATTGGGTCCGGTGGAGACGGGGAGCATGAAGCCGAAGCTGCAGGCGAGGCTGACGGCAAGGGCAACTGGTTTCTGGGGGAGGGAGGCTGAGCTGGCGAGGACGAGGAAGAGAGGGACCATGACATTGGCCGAGGCGGTGTTTGAGGTGGCCTCGCTGAGGATGAGGCTGAGGACGATGCCTGCGGCGATGAGGGTCCAGAGGGAGGGGGAGCCGAGCCATGCGCTCATGGATTGGCCCATGGCAGCGGCGAGGCCGGTGGCGAAGATCTGGGTACCGAGGGCGAGGCCGCCGGCGAAGAGGAAGATGGTGCCCCAGTCGATGCGGACGGCGTCTTCCCATGTGAGGGTAAAGCGGTGGCTGGCGCGGTTGGTGGGGAGGAGGAAGAGGGAGAGGCCGGCGAGGAGGCCGACGGTTTCTTCCTTGAGGAATTTTTCCATCCATGCGGTGCCGAGGATTTTCTGTCCTGTGAGCAACTGGACGAGGCCGGGCCACATCCAGAGGGCGACGGCGGTTGCGAAGACGATGGCGGTATTGCGCTGGCCTGCGGTCATGGGGCCGAGGGCGGCGCGCTGGGATTGGAGGCTGGCGTCCATGGCGGCGCGGTCCGTGAAGCGGAGGCCGCGTGGGCGGAGCCACCAGAGGAGGAAGGCGAGGAGGACGAAGACGATGGGGACGCCTACGCGCATCCAGTCGAAGAACGTGATGTTTTCCGAGGAGAGTTTCCGGAGGAAGCCCATGGCGATGATGTTGGGAGGGGTGCCGACGGGAGTGCCGAGACCGCCGACGGAAGCGGCGAAGGCGATGAGGAGGATGAGGTCGCTTTGGAGGCGTCGGTTATCGCGCAGGCCTGGGCAGGCGTGGAGGACGCCGGTGGCGACTGGCAGCATCATGGCGGTGGTGGCGACATTGCTCATCCACATGGAGAGGATGGCCGTCATGGTGCCGAGGGCGGCGAAGAGGGTGAAGGGCGAGCGGGTGACTCCCTTTCTGGTGAGGAGCCAGAGGGCCATGCGCTGGTCGAGTTGGTGGATGCGCATGGCTTCGGCGAGGAAGAAGCTGCCGATGAAGAGGAAGATGGGTGGGGAGGCGAAGGGGGCGAGGATGGCCTTGTCGTCCGCGATGCCGAGGGGGATGCAGAGGGCGGGGGCGAGGAGGGCCGTGGCCGCCATGGGAATGGCCTCCGAGATCCAGTAGATGACGGCGAGGCCGAGGACAGCCGTGAGTTTCTGGGCTTCCGGGCTGATGCCCGGGATTGGGAAAGCGAGCAGGACGGCAAAGGCAGCGGGGCCGAGCCAGAAGCCGACCCGGCCGCGGAGCGATTCGAATTTTGCTTCCGCGGCCGAGAGAGAGTGAGCCATGTCGCCTTTCATTGTGAGGTGGTGGGGCGAAGGCTGGGAGTGGTCTGGATGATTTATCTGGTTACACCGAAGCGGTACACGCAGGTGTGTTCGTAGGTGTCGCCGGGGCGGAGTTCTGTGGAGGGGAAGGAGGGATGGTTCGGGCTGTCCGGGTAGTGCTGGGTTTCGAGGCAGAAGGCCCCCCGTCTTGCGTAGGTGCGTCCGGCGCGGCCCTTGTAGTTCATTTCCATGTGATTGGCTGTGTAGAGCTGGACCGCGGGAGCGGTGGTGAGGCATTCGAGGGTGCGGCCCGAGCTGGGATCCGTTGCTTTGGCGGCCGTGCGCAGTTCTCCGCGCTGGCCATTGATGACGAAATTGTGGTCGTAGCCTTCGCCGTACTTGATGGGGGTGAAGGAAGTTTCGTCGATGCGGTCGCCGATGCGGGTGGGTTTGAGGAAATCGAGTGGGGTGTTGTGGACTGGGAGGATTTCGCCGGTGGGAATGAGAGTGGCGTCCGTGTCGGTGAAGGAACCGCAGTTCAGTTCGAGGATGTGGTCGAGGATGGAGCCTTTGCCGTGTCCGGCGAGGTTGAAGTAGCTGTGATTGGTGAGGTTGACGACCGTGGCTTTGTCCGTGGTGGCGGCGTAGCGGATGGTGAGTTCGTGCTGATCGTTGAAGGAATAGGTGACTTCGCAGTCGAGTTTCCCCGGGTAGTTTTCCTCGCCGTCCGGGCTGGAGTAGGTGAGGACGAGGGTGGGGGTGCCGTTGCGGAGTTCGGCGGCTTTGACCGACCAGAGTTTCTTATCGAAGCCTTCCTTGCCGCCGTGGAGGCTATTGGGGCCGTTGTTGACGGCGAGGAAGTGGGTTTGGCCATTGAGGGAGAACTTGCCTTTGGCGATGCGGTTGGCGTAGCGGCCGGTGATGCAGCCGAAGAACGGGTGGCCTGCTTCGTATTCGGCGAGGGAGTCCTTGCCGAGGACGACGGAGTCGAATTTGCCATCGCGGTCGGGGACATCGATGCTGACGATGATGCCGCCGAAATTGGTGATGCGGACGGTGGCACCGTCTTTGGCTTTGAGGGTGAAGAGGGAAGCGGCGCGGCCGTCCTTGAGTTTACCGAAGGGTTCCTTGGTGGGGTTTTCCTGAGACATGATGGAGGTGGTGAGAGCGAGAGCGGCGAGGGGAATGAGGAAGCGGTTCATGGCGGGAGGGGGGATGCGCCCCGATGAGATGCGGTGCCGGGTGGGGCTTGGCAAGTTCAAAACCTGCTGGTATGGGATGTGGATCTGCCGGACGCGGTGGTTGCTGAGCATGAGAATTTCCTTTCCAGTGAAGTCCGGGGCGGCGGCGGTACAGTCGGGCTGTGCGGTGGCGATGGGCTTGCTGTTTGTGGTGGCTGGGATGCTGATATCCGGGCTGCTGGGGTGGAAGCTGCTGCGGGAGGTGTGGGAAGTGCGGGGGTGGCCTGAGGTGGCATGTGTGGTGGAGCAGGCTGATGTGAACGTGACGGTGGATGGCGAACCGCGGGCCGAGGTGGTGCTGAGGTATCGTTATCGTCCTGGTGGTGAATGGCTGGAGGGGACGCGCCTGGCGCTCGCCGAGGCTTCGGAGAAGGCATCGCCCAACGGGCTTGAGGAACGCTGTGCGCGGCTGCGGGCTGAGCCGGAGACCGTCTGCCGGTATCGGCCGGAGAATCCTCGCGAGAGTTACTTGGAGAAGCCCGGGTATGGATTGGGGCTGGTGGTGGTCCTGGCCGGGATATTTTTTTCGCTGATGGGGTTGCTGGCGGTGCTTGCGGGGCTGGGCTGGCTGAACGGAGCTCGTGCGGGAGCTGGAATTCTAGGGCGCCTGCTGTTCGGGTTTGTCTTTGGGCTGGGTGGGCTGGCTGTGTGGTTGTTCGGGCTGGAGCCCGGGAGGGCGCTGCGGTCGCGGGCGGAGAAGATGGAGGAAGTGCCGTGTGAGGTGGTGGTCAGCCGCGTTGCTCACCGGA
>CAZSDE010000074.1:6410-7213 GCA_964605435.1 uncultured Akkermansia sp. | reverse complement strand
TGGCGCGCACGCCAGCGGGCGGAACAGCGGGCCGACGTATCGGGCCGACATCTGGTATCGCTATGAGGTGGCGGGTCGGGTGTGGCATTCGGCGTGGCCGGATTTCGACCGGGGGACTATTTCGACTGGGAATGCGTCTGGGGCGCAGCGGATGGTGTCGCGGTATCCCGTGGGGCGTCGGACGGTTTGTCATGTGGATCCAGAGCGTCCGTGGGTGGCGGTACTTGAGAAGAAGGGTGGCGGTCCGTGGTGGCTGTGGCTGATGGCGTTGGTTTTTGGAGGAATTGGTCTGGTGATGCTTGTGCCGCAGGTCGTGGCGATCGCAGCGCTGATGCGGGGACGGCGGCGGGGCGAGTCATGATGGGTGGTGGGAGGTTCCGCGCGGGCGGGGCTTGACGCGGCGTGGACGCTGCGGAGAGAAGGGAGCATGAAATCGCTGAGTGTTTCCCGAGTTGTGTCCCTGTCGTTTGTGCTGACTGCTGTCTGTGTGGCTGGGACGGGAGGGGAATGGCCATCGTACCGTGGACCGTCGGGCGACGGGGTGGCTCCCGAGGTGCTGGGCAAGCCGTGGGATTCTGCGGGGCCGAAGCAATTGTGGAAAGTGCCGGCGACCAATGGGTTCAGTTCGATCACGGTGCAGGCTGGGGTGGCGGCGACGCTGGTGACACGGGACGATGACGGGACGCCGACGGAGTTTGTGGTGGCGATGGATGCGGCGAGCGGGAAAGAGCTGTGGGCCAAGCCGCTGAAGATGGCGAAGTATCAGGGCGAGGCGTTGGGCCACAAGGTTCTCGACGCCGCTG
>CAZSDE010000074.1:6145-6400 GCA_964605435.1 uncultured Akkermansia sp. | reverse complement strand
CGGCGCGCAGGAGGAGACGATGGGACGGGAGACAACAAAGGCGGGGACGGGCCGCGCAGCACGCCGGCGCTCGCCGGGGGAAAGATTTATGCCTACGGGGCGAACCTTGATCTGTACTGCTTCGATGCGAAGAGCGGGAGGCTTGTCTGGAAGAAGGATGTGGCCAGGGATTACGGCGGCAAGAACATCTCGTGGCAGAATGCGACCTCGCCATTGATCGAGGGCAATCTGGTGATTGTGAGTGGTGGAGGAAAG
>CAZSDE010000074.1:2484-6135 GCA_964605435.1 uncultured Akkermansia sp. | reverse complement strand
GGTGCGGCCTTTCTGGCGTTCGACCGGAACAATGGTGCCTTGAAGTGGAAGGCCGAGGATGACACGATTACGCATGCGACTCCGACCGCGGCGGAGATTCATGGCGTGCGGCAGGTGATATTCTTCACGAAGGAAGGTCTGGCGTCGCTTAGTCCGTCCGATGGCAAGCTGCTCTGGCGTCAGGCTTACCGTTTCAATGTGAGCACGGCGGCATCGCCGGTGGTGTGGGACGACATTGTCTATTGTTCTGCGGGCTATGGTGTTGGTGGCGGGGCGTACCGGGTCACGAAGAAGGGAAGCGAGTGGAGCAGCGAAGAACTCTGGAGGACCGAGGGAAATGACGTGGCGAATCACTGGAGCACGCCGGTGGTGAAGGACGGCAAGCTTTATGGAATGTTCCAGTTCAAGAACTACGGGAATGGTCCGGTGAAGTGTGTGGACATTGCGACCGGCAAGGTGCTGTGGTCGCAGGAAGGCTTTGGTCCCGGCAATGTGATTCTTTCCGGCGACCGTCTCCTTGCGCTGAGCGACAAGGGAGAACTTGTGATCATGGCAGCGAAGCCCGATGGATATGAGGAACTGGCGCGGGCGGATGTGCTTGATGGGAAATGCTGGTCGACGCCGACGCTGGCGGGCGGCCGGATTTTTGCGCGCAGCACGAAGGAAGCCGCCTGTTTTGCGGTCGCTGAGTGACGGCGGGCGTCAGCCGGTTCTATAAACTTGCAGCCGATCCTGGTTTGGCGTCAGGAGCCGGGTTGTTTTCGGTCTTGAGCCAGCGGGCTGCGGAGATCTGGCATCCGGCGGAGATCCATTGTTTTTCGAAGTCCGTGAGCGGGTAGAATTCCTCTGGTCGGAGCCATGGGAGGCGGGAGAAGAGTGGGCTGGCGTCGACGGTGGCGGTGGCTTCTTCGAAGTACGGAGTGTGGTCCGTTTTGAAGAGGAATTCGCCGTGGGGGGCGAGCGTCTGGTGAATGGAGCCGAGGATTTCCGGTTGGACGAAGCGTTTCCATGCGTGGCGTTTTTTGGGCCATGGGTCTGGAAAGAGGAGGTGGAGCCGGGAGGCGCAGCTGATTGGCAGGAGCCAGCCGAGGGCGTAGCTGCTTTCGAGGCAGAGGACGCGGACATTGGGGATGCCGAGGCGGTCTGCGCGGCGGCAGATTTTGGCGACGCGGCCGCCGAGTCGTTCGACGCCGAGGAAGTCGCGTTCCGGGAAGCGTGCCGCCATTTCGAGGAGGAAAGTGCCGTCACCGCAGCCGACATCGATTTCGAGGGGGCGGGAGGCGTCCGGGAAGATATCCTGACGGGTCAGTCGGGCGAAGTAGTTGCCGGGGATCAGTTCGTGTGGGCTGGGCATGCGCGCTTCCTTGGAAGTGGTCGGGAAGGGGCGTGAGGACGGGGGTGAGTGCAAGCCCGGAAGCGCTGGTTTCGGGGGCGATGAAACAAACGTGCCCGGCGCGGTGCGTTCTGCCAGGTCACCCACCCGAAGGGGACGGAGGCGGAGGGGGCACCGCGCCGGGCGGTTGTTGGAACTGTCTAAGAACCAGAAACAGACAGTTCCTTGTTTTCACTATGCGCAGTCGTGGGACAAATGTTACTTATTTTTTTCCATATCCGTCGTTTTCCGTGGTTCCCTTCAGGAAAATCCGTGATGGTGGACAATCTCTCCGGGATGATGTCAGTCTGCGGGAGGCGCGGCTTGGGGGGAAGGTTCCGGGGAAGGTTTGGGAGGGGTTTTTGGCATGGTCCATGCGGGGAGCCATGTGGAGCCGGAGGGTTTGCCGTTGAGTTCGCTGATGATGAGGGCTTCGATGCCTGGCATGTGGGCGGCTCCGTAGAAGATGCAGAGTCGGCTGCCGGGTTTGGCGTTGGTGATTTCCCTGAGTTTGCGGAAGGCGACATCGTTTCTGTCCTTGAGGATGGCCGAGCCGGAATCGCCTTCGAGAGAGGCGGTGGCGCGTTCTGCCTGATCGAACATTTTGGCGAAGGCGGTTTTGAATTCGGCGGCGGCGTTGCGGCTGAGGAGCATGCGGAGGATGCGGCCGGCGTCGAGTTCGGTGGCGGCGCGGAGGTCGGCATTCTCTTCATCGTACTGGGCGGCCATGGCTTTGGCCCAGAGGGACATCATGGATTCGCCGCGGGCCTTCTGGAGGGCGGCGAATTCCTCGGCGGTGACGTCGGCGTGGACGAGATTGGGGAGGGAGTAATTGATTTTCTCTAGCTGGAACGAGAGTTTGAGCAGGGAGCCCATGGATTGCTGGAGGAAGCGGATGGGGTTGGCGCGGCCCTTTGCTTCTGGTTCTTTGGGGGCCTGCTGGGCTTCTCTGAGGTCGGCGGGATTGCCGACGAGTTCGTAGAGGACGGCGTCGTATTGAGGGAAGCGGGTATTGAGGTCTTCGTAGTAGGCGGCGTCGGCGATGTGGACGGCTCCGGCGAGATCGATGGTGGTGCCATCGGGCAGGGTGAGGGAGCGGAGGGCGACTTCGAGCCGGGCGGCCGTTTCGTCTTCGTGGAAGCGGATGTAGTCGGGTGCGGAGGATTTGGCTGGTTCGGCGGCTTTGCTCGCTGGGGGAGGTGATGGGGGAGGCGGGGTTGGTGGTGAATCGGCCTGTGCGGTGGGGAGGAAGGCGAGGGCGGCGGCGAGTGGGCGGAGGAAGTGCATGGCGGTGTGGAGGGTCGCTGCTGGGTGGAATGTGTCAAACCGGGACGTGGGCGGTGCCGGGGAGGTTTCCGCGATTTCGCGTTGAGCGGGGCTTTGACAGAGGAGGGAAGGCGCGCCCTGTGGGGGGAGATGATCTCCCTGCTCAAGCCGGCTCCAGAGATTCCCCGACTGCCTGCGGAGCGGGTGGATGCGGCGTACCGTCGGCTGCGCTGGCAGGTTTTTGCGGGGATTTTCGTGGGGTACGCGGGGTATTACTTTGTGAGGAAGAACTTTGCGCTGGCGATGCCTGATATTCTGCGGGCGCATCCTGAGTACAGCAAGGCGGCGCTGGGGACGGTGATGACGGGGCATGCCATAGCGTATGGGCTTTCCAAGTTTCTGATGGGGTCGGTTTCCGACCGGAGCAATCCGCGGTGGTTCATGCCGCTGGGGCTGGTGCTTTCGAGTCTGGTGATGGCGTTGTTCGGGCTGGTGCCGGCCATTTATGGTTCGCTGGTGGTGATGGTGGGGCTGCAGGCGCTGGCTGGCTGGTGCAATGGGATGGGGTGGCCGCCGTGCGGGAAGACGATGGTGCACTGGTGGAGCACGGGGGAGCGCGGGCGGATTGTGTCGTACTGGAATGTGGCGCACAACATCGGGAACGGGCTGGCGGCTCCGCTGGCCGTGCTTGGGGTGGGGGTGGTCGGGCATTGGGGTGGGATGTTCACCTTCAATGCGGTGGTGGCGTTGGGGATTGCGGTGCTGATCTGGTTTCTGCTGCGGGATACGCCGCAGAGCTGCGGGCTGCCGCCGGTCGAGGCCTACCGAGGGGATGCGGCGTATGGAGGTGAGCACGAGCGGACGCTGGGGTTTCGGGAGATTTTTCTGGAGCATGTGCTGAGCAATCGGAACCTGTGGCTGATTGCCGTGGCGAATGCGTTTGCGTATTTTGTGCGCTTCGGAGTGGTCGACTGGATTCCGACGTACCTGCGGACGGCGAAGGGGTTTTCGAT
>CAZSDE010000074.1:0-2474 GCA_964605435.1 uncultured Akkermansia sp. | reverse complement strand
GAGTCTGGCGTGGCAGGCTTTTGAATTTGCGGCGATTCCGGGGACGATTCTGTGTGGCTGGATGTCCGACCGGGTTTTTGGTGGTCGGCGGGCACCGGCGACGATATTGTTCATGGGGCTGACGCTGGTGGCGGTGGTGGTGTATGCGATGAATGCGCGTGGGCCGCTGTGGATTGACATCGGTTGCCTGCTGGCGATTGGATTTTTTGTGTACGGACCGATCATGATCATTGGGCTGCATGCGCTGGATCTGGTGCCGAAGAAGGCGGCGGGCACGGCGGCGGGATTCACGGGCTTTTTTGGTTATGCGTTTGGGTCGGCGGTGGCGGGGACGGGGGTGGGATGGATTGCCGACCGCTGGGGATGGCATGGGGTGTTCGGGACGATGGTGGTGTGTTGTCTGCTGACGATGTTCTTCAGCTGGCTGACGCTGCGCTGGGGAGGGAAGGAGGTGCGGTCGTGAATCGGGTGGCGGTATGGACGGCGGGGTTGGGGATGCTGATGGCTGGGCCATTGTGCGGGGGGAATCCGGTGGTGATTGCGCATCGTGGGGCGAGCGGGTATCTGCCGGAGCACACTCTGGCGGCGAAGGCGCTGGCGCATGGCATGGGGGCTGATTTTCTGGAGCAGGACGTGGTGCTTTCGAAGGATGGGGTGCCGGTGGTACTGCACGACATTCATCTGGACACGGTGACGGATGTGGCCGCGCGGTATCCGGAGCGGAGGCGGGCGGATGGCCGGTGGTATGCGATCGATTTCACGGTGGCGGAGATCCGGTCGCTGCGGGCGGGTGAGCGGGTGGATGCGAAGACGGGGAAGGCCGCGCAGCCGGGACGGTTTCCGGCGGGGAAGTCAGCGTTTCAGGTGCCGACGCTTGCCGAGGAACTGGAATTTGTGGACGGCTTGAACCGGACCACGGGGCGGCGTGCGGGGATTTACGTGGAGATCAAGCAGCCGGCGTGGCATCGGAGGGAGGGGCGGGATCTGAGCACCGCGGTGCTGGCTGTGCTGGCGTCTTATGGCTACCGGAGCCGTGAAGATCCCTGCTGGCTGCAGTGTTTTGACTATGCCGAGGTGAAGCGGCTGCGGGGCGAACTCGGGTGGCAGGGCCGGTTGCTGCAGCTTACGGGAGGCACAGTGGGTGAAGCCGGCAAGGAAGCGGCGTGGCTGCACAGTCCGGAGGGGCTGGCGGAACTCGCGACGGTGGCAGATGGTCTCGGTCCCGCGCTTGCGAGTGTGATGAGTGGAACGTCCGTGGCGGATCGCCGGGTCACCTCACTGGTGCGGGATGCGCAGTCGGCTGGGCTGGTGGTGCATCCATATACCGTGAGGGCCGACAGTCTGCCGCCGGTGGTGGCTTCCCTTGATGAACTGCATGCGCTGCTTTTCCGGCATGCAGGGGTGGATGGGGTGTTTTCGGATCATCCTGACCGCACGGTGGCATGGCTGCGGGCTCACCCGTGAGCCGGTTGGTGGCGCGTGAGATTCTTCCAGAGGAAACTGATGTGTGGAGCCGTCGCGGCAAAGACGTTTGCTTTGGCGGTGGCGTCGGAGCCCGTGGCTGGGGCGAGGATGGCGTGGGCGGCGTAGAGCGAGGCCAGTTCGACCTGATCGAGGCTGTGGATATCGAGGAAGTGGGATCGGGCGGCGATGATTTCGTCGGCGGCCATCCATGCACGCAGCGGGGCTGGGTGGAGTGGGGTGGAGAAGATGGCGAGCCGGACCGGCTGGCTGCGGGACAGTGAGCGTGAGCGGACGTGACTGATGAGAGCAGACCAGTAATGGTGATCGGCGTAGGGTTCGCCACCGAACCAGATTTCGGCGTCCGGGCTGATCCATGCGCCGCAGTGCTGGTCTGGGGTGCTGGCGGGTGATTCCTCGAGCCATGAAAGGACGGCGAGGCTGCGGCCGATTTCGCGGGTGAGCTGGAAGAGTCGGTCCGGGTCGGCTGGCAGGGGAGGACCACCGAGGAACTGGTTGCGCAGCTGGTGGAACGACCTTGGTGGCGCGCTGGTGCTGGGGATCGCCGGTGGAAGCGGTGCAGGTGGTGGGATTTCTGGTGGGGCCGGTGCGGGCGGCGATTCCTCCGGGACGAGGAGGAATGGGTTTGGAACCTCCGAATGGGGTGGGCGATGTGAATGGCTGGGGGAGATGTGGGTGGCGAAGGACGGCCATGACGAGGCCGCGTGGCGGAGCACGGCTCTGGGGTAGGTTCCACCGTGGGCGGCCGACAGAGCCGCGAGATTGAGCCGACGGACAAACGACTGAGCTTGCCGTCCTTCGATGCCGGCGGCGGAGAGCCGGGCCGTGATCAGCTGTTCCGCTTCCGTCTCGGAGATGGGCTGGAGCGATTGCTGGAGTCCGGTGAGGCGGTCGAGGGTGGCGCTCGGCAGTGTGGGCAGAAAGTTGCGCTCCCAGAGGTCGTCATTCACACTGAGGATGCAGAGAGAGCGGGCGACGTGGCGGCTGATTTC
>CAZSDE010000073.1:1645-11049 GCA_964605435.1 uncultured Akkermansia sp. | reverse complement strand
GGCCGCGAAGTGCTCGACGCCTGCCGCCGTTTCTCCATTCCGGTACCGGACGAGGTTGCCGTGCTGGGCGTCGACAATGACGAACTCCTCTGCGCGCTCGCCTTTCCCCCTCTCTCGAGTGTCGTTCCCAATGCCCGCCGCACTGGCTACGAAGCCGCCGCTGTCCTCGAAGCTCTCATGGCCGGCCGCGATCCCGGCCCGGTGACGCGACTCATTCCTCCCATCGGCGTAGTCACCCGCCAGAGCACTGACGTCCTTGCCGTGGAAGACCGAAATGTGGCCCGCGCCGTGCGCTACATCCGGGAACACGCCTGCGAAGGGATCTGCGTCGACGATGTCGTCTCCCATGCCGCCCTCTCGCGCCGCCTCCTCGAAACCCGTTTCAAAAAACTCCTCGGCCGCAGCCCGCACGACGAAATCACGCGCGTCCAGCTCCGCCGCGTCAAGGAACTCCTCGCGGAAACCGACCTCCCCCTCGCTGAAATCGCCGACCGCACAGGCTTCCGCTATGTCGAGTATCTCTCGGCTGTCTTCAAGAACAAGACGGGCATGCCACCCGGCCAGTTCCGCAGCGAACACCGCCCCCGCCGGAAGGGAAAGGCCTGAACCAAGCGCCCCGCCTCCGCACCCCTCAGCGCACCGCGGCAGGCCAGACCCCATCGGGCATCGCCACCGGCCGCAGCTTTGCAGGATCAATGACCGCATGCCGGATCCGCTTTCGCTTCCATGTCCATGTGACGTGCACCCGGCCATCGGCTGACTGCAGCACCGCCGGATAACTGAATTCCCCGCCCTTTTCATCCTCGAGGACCAGCGCGGCCTGCCAGACGATCCCGTCTTCGGAAAGCGCGACATTGAGCGGCGAACGCGGCCCACCCCAGCGCGGCGGCGAGCCGGGCGCATGGTTGTACACCAGCAGATGCCGTCCGTCCTTGAGCGTCACCGCATCGGTCCCGCTGTTCGGATTGGGCAGATTCGTCAGCCCCATTTCTCCCCAGCGGTGGCCCGCATCGGGGGACGCAATCCGGAAGATCTTGCCGTTCCGCGTCCGCCCCACCGCCAGCAGCCCGTCCCCACCCGTGAACAGAATCGATGGCTGAATCGCGGCAATGGCCTTCCCATCGTGCACCGCGGCCGTCCGGCTCCATGTCTTCCCCAGATCCGTGGTCCTCTCGAAATGCACCCGCCAGCCATCATCTTCGGTACTCGACCCGCACAGCAGCGACCCGTCCGGCAGCACCACCGGCTTGTTCTTCACCGGCCCGATCATTCCATCGGGCAAACGCTCGGGCCGACTCCACGTTTTGCCCCCGTCACCCGATGTCATCCGCATGCCCCACCATGCCTCCGGGGACGGACCAAGCTTGTAGAAGAGCACCAGTGGCCCGCCCGGAGCCTGAAACAGCACCGGATTCCAGGTCGGATAGCGCTTCTCTCCGGAACCGTCGGCAGGGGCCCCGTTGGCCACCTCCACGGGCTCGCTCCATTTCCCTCCCTCCTTCCGCGCCACCCAGATTCCCACGTCGGGATGCTTCTCTTCCGTGCCCCCGAACCACGCAGCCACCAACCCGGTGGACGTCTCCGCCAGCGTCGAGGCATGGCACGACGGAAAGGAAGCCCGTTCATAAATGAATTCCCTGCTCTCCAGCCCTTCTCCGCCCCGGATCTCTCCCGCAGAAACCACCAGCATCAGCAGCGCACAGCGGATCATTCCCAGCATCTCGTTTTTCATCCCCGCAAGGATGCCAGCGCACACCCGCCCCGCAAGCTTTCCCATCCCGCACCCACGGAGCCGCATCCGATTCCCTGCATTTTCCCAGTCCGCAGGCCTTGCGAGCGGAGAATCCTCCATGATAGTGGAATCGCTACCGCTCCCCCCGGATGAAGCCTGCCTTTGAAAAACTCGCCGCCAGCTCGGAAGACGGCATCCACTGCAACGTCGTCCGCGGCAACACCTTCGGCTGCGTCTGGCACTGCCACCCGGAATTCGAAATCACCATGGTGCAGAAGGCCCGCGGCCACCGCCTCGTCGGCGATGCCCTCACCAGCCTCCAGCCCGGCGACATGGTCCTCGTTGGCTCGAATCTCCCGCACGACTGGCAGAACGACGCCCACGCCCCCGGAGGCCCCCAGGCCGTCGAAAGCATCTGCATCCACTTTCATCCCGACTGGCTGGGACGCGGCTGGCTCGACCTCCCGGCCATGCAGCAGGTCCAGCGGCTCCTCCACCGCGCAGCCCTCGGTCTCCACGTCACCGGCCGGACCCGCGATGACGTCGAATCCCTCCTGCTCCGCTGCCCCCACCAATCCGGCCTCCCCAGAGTCATCACGGTCCTCGAAATCCTGCAGCGGCTTGCCGAATCAAGGGAACTGCACCCCATCGCCAGCCGCGGCTTCGCCCCGGAACTCGACCCCCGCGACGAAGACCGCGTCAACCGCGTCGTCCAGTACATCCAGAAGCACCTCGACGAAACCATCTACCTCGACCACCTCGCCAGCCTCGTCCACCTCAGCGCCGGAGCCTTCAGCCGCTTCTTCAAAACCCCCACAGGCACAACCGTCCCCGGCTTCATCAATGAACTCCGCATCGGACGCGCCTGCCGCCTCCTCGCCGAAACCGATATCCCCGTCACCACCATCGCCCTCAGCTGCGGCTTCACCAATCTCGCCAACTTCAACCGCCAGTTCCTCCGCCTCAAGCAGATGCCCCCGCGCGACTGGCGCCGCCGCTTCTCGGGCTGATGCCATGGCGGGCCTCCCACGAAAGCAGGGCACCGCGGGCCTTGACGCCAACCATCCGCACGGCCATGCCTGAAGCGATGTCCCTGCACGTCATTCAGGCTCTTGTCCTCCGCCACCTCTTCCTCTACGCCCGGAATCCCATCCGGCTCGTCGAACTCCTCTTCTGGCCAGTCATGGAACTGCTGGTCTGGGGAAATCTGGCCATGTGGCTCGAGTCTTCCAAGGGAGGTCCCTCCGTGCCGGTCTTCATTCCCTCCCTCATCGGCGGCGTGCTTCTGTGGGATGTCGTTTTCCGCGCCCAGCAGGGTGTCGCCATTTCCTTCCTCGAGGACGTCTGGACAAGAAACCTCCTCAACATCTTCGCCGCTCCCGTCCGCCCCATCGAATACATCCTCAGCGGCTTCGTGGTCGGCTCTCTCCGCATCGCCATCACGGTCACGGCCCTCGCACTCCTCTCGGGCATCGCCTACCACTTCAATGTCTTCCTCTTCAGCTGGCACCTGCTTCCCTTCTTCGCCCTGCTCATGATGTTCGGCTGGAGCCTTGGCATGATCTCCAGCGCCCTCATCCTCCGCTGGGGACAGGCCGCCGAAAGCCTCGCATGGGCCGTCCCCTTTCTCATCCAGCCCCTCGCCGCCGTCTACTACCCTCTCTCCGTCCTGCCGTCATGGGCCCAGAACCTCGGACTCTGCCTGCCCTGTGCCCCGGTCTTCGAAGGAATGCGCGCCATCGTCCGCGGCCAGCCCGTCAATTGGTCCCTCCTCGGCCTCGCCCTCGTCACCAACCTCGTATGGATGGCGATCGCCTCCGGCATTTACCTCTGGGTCCTCCGCACCGGACGCCAGCGCGGCACCCTCACCCGCGTCACCGCTCACTGACCGCCGCCGGATTTCAACTCCAGCCGTCTGCCCACGCGCTTGCCCACCCGGCCAACCAGCGCTTACTCGCTCACCACCATTTCCCTCAGCATCCTTACCATGAACAAGAAAGGCATCATCCTCGCCGGCGGAGCCGGTACCCGCCTCGATCCCCTCACGCGGATCGCCTGCAAGCAGCTGCTCCCCATCTACGACAAACCTATGATCTACTATCCGCTCAGCACGCTCATGCTTGGCGGTATCCAGGAAATCCTCATCATCTCCACTCCCAAGGACCTGCCCGCCTTCCGCGACCTGCTCGGCGATGGCAGCCGCCTCGGCATCCGCCTCGAATACAAGGAACAACCCGCCCCCGAAGGCATCGCCCAGGCCTTCCTGCTCGCAGAGGATTTCCTCGCCGGCTCCGGTGCCACCCTCATCCTCGGCGACAACATCTTCTACGGAAAACTCGATTTCTTCCGCGCCGCCCTCCAGAAGAATCAGGGAGCCTGCGTCTTCGGCTACCACGTGCGCGATCCCGAACGGTTCGGCGTCGTCGAATTCGATGCTCAGCGCCGCGTCCTCAGCATCGAGGAAAAACCAAAGAAACCCCGCAGCAGCTACGCCGTCCCCGGCCTGTACGTCTATGACGAATCAGTGGTCGACCGCGTCAAGCAGCAGAAGCCTTCGGCCCGCGGAGAACTGGAAATCACCGACCTCAACAATGCCTACCTCCGCGACGGAGCCCTCAGCGTTGAACTCCTCGGCCGCGGCATCGCATGGCTCGATACCGGCACACCCGCCAGCCTCCTCGAAGCCGGCAACTACATCGCCACCATCGAACACCAGCAGAATCTCAAGGTCGCCTGCATCGAGGAAATCGCCTTTAACCGCGGATTCATCACGGAAGCCGAATTCTCCGGGGTAATCGCCTCGACCCGCAGCCCTGATTACCGGCGCTACCTCGAAGGCGTCCTCAGCGAATGGCAGAACCAGCCCCGCTGACCCCCGCAATGCATCCAGCCACCACGGCACTCCTGACTCTACCCCTGCTGCTGCTGCCCTGCTGCCGCACGGAACGGACGGTCGTAGCCGGACCCACCAAGACGAGCCTCTCGCAGTCGTTCGGCGGTTCAGAAGTGGATCCCAATTCCCGCTTCCAGGCAGCCGACCCCTTCGGCTATCAGGACAATAAGAGCGGTGGCCTCAACGCCCTCAGCGGCAAGATGTTTTCCGGCAGCACGGCCGAGAAGCACATGAAGGAATTCACGCAGACCCGCGATTTCGTCACGCGGCGCTACAGCGGCACCCGCGACTTCAGCCGGGCGGAAAAACAGTCCTTCCTCCAGCGCATGTCGTCCCGCTTCAGCGGAACATCCGCCCGGGAATCCGGGTCCGCCCGCGAATCCGGCCAGTCCTACCGCGACGGTTCCCGCTCCCTCTCCACCCCGGCCAGCCGGGAAGACGGCCGGCTCGCCGGCACCAGCGAATACCGCGATGGCTCGCGCATGACCACCACCCGCGACTTCTACCCAGCCCAGAAGGCCGACAACCCAAGGCTCACGGAACCCAAAATGGTCAATGCCGGCAAGGCCGCCTCGGAAAAGGTCACCTCCATGGTCATGAGCCGTCCCGCCGACGACCCGGCCACCATCGACGACATCCGCGCCGCCCTCGGAAAACAGTGATTCCCCGGCGGGGTGGTCAGCCTCGTGGAAACTTGCCTCATGGATAAGGTCACGCTGCCGCTGTGTCTGCCGATACGGGCGCGCCCGTGCACCATGGCTTCGGCTCCGTTGTGAGCGGGATTAAACGGACTGCTCCATCCTCGCCTTGAGAGCCGCTGCCCGTTCGTGGTCTGGATGACGCCGCAGGAAGGCGCGGACCTGCTCCAGTTGGCGGGGGTGAAATCTGCCGGCCTCCACAAGGAGGATCCGGGCGAAGGCCATGCGGGCCATCTCATCAGGCGTGGGCTCCGCAAGGGTCATCAGATGATCGTACTCCTGCTTCGTCCGCTGCCTTTCCTGCTCGACTCGCCTGCAGGGATGGCAGCGCACGCAATCGGCTTCGATCGGAAACCGCAGTTCCTCGTACCAGTATCGCTGTTCCTCCGCGAAAAAGAGGAACCCCCGGCGGCAATCAAGGCAGCGCCTCTCCTCATCGTAGTAGTGCGTCACCGGCACAGTGGCCGCGCTCTGCCGCGTCAGGTCGGCAGCAATGGCAGTCCCGGGGATGAGTCTGGGACCGTCGTCCCTTGGCTGCGGACTCCCCCATCCTCCGCGGCGAAGCGCCTCCAGCAGCGGCTTCGTGAAGGCGCACAGGCGGTAATGAAGATGCACCTCCATGCTGTCCATGTCCGCATCCAGCCCGGTCAAGCGGGGCGCGGCACCGTAGCGGGGATGCTCAGCGTATTCTTTCCGGGTTCCTGACATCGGAATCATCGCATTTCATGCGGGCTCAGGATAAATAGCCGACACAGACACGGCAAAGGGTTTCCCGGCGGCCCGGAAAACCCTTTGCAGACTTCGCCAGATCCCTCTGGCGCTGTAACTCAGGACGCCCCGGCAGTGTCCATCTGCTTTTTGATGCGCCGACGTTCGTTGGGGTCGAGAATGCGCTTCCGGAGACGGATATTCTGCGGAGTGGCCTCGACGAGTTCGTCCGACGCGACGTATTCGATGGCACGTTCGAGGGAGAACTTGAGTGGCGGAGGAAGA
The DNA here is from genome assembly GCA_964605435.1 of uncultured Akkermansia sp. Lineage (GTDB taxonomy): Bacteria > Verrucomicrobiota > Verrucomicrobiia > Verrucomicrobiales > V1-33 > V1-33. Next base: position 4,733 of record CAZSDE010000073.1, on the reverse strand, counting down.
CCATCGCCTTTTTCAGAGCCTGCACTGCGGAAGTTGGTGAGGTGCTTTTCCTTGCAGGGATTGACAGGCAGGTCATCGGCACGCGGGTTCTCGCCGACGATCATGCCCGTGTAGATGTAATCGCCCGGAGCCACGAAAAGTTTGCCGCGGACAGCACAGGCTTCGAGGCTGTAGGCAGTACCGACTCCGGTTTCCATGCTCACAAGGGTACCGCTGGTGCGGGTAGCAATCTGACCAGCCCACGGACCATACTCCTTGAAAAGGTGGCTCATGACACCGTGACCGCTCGTCATGTTCATGAGTTCGAATTCAAAGCCGATGAGTCCACGGGTGGTGATGTTGGCCTCGATGAGCGTGGACGTCCGGTGAGGCTTCATATCCACAAGGGTTCCCTTTCGTTCGTTGAGGCTCTTGAGAACGCCGCTGACGTGTTCCTCGGGGACTTCGATGTAGAGAGTCTCGTACGGTTCCTGGCGTTCTCCGGCTTCATTGCGGCGGATAATGACATTCGGCCGGGAAACAAGGAGTTCAAAACCTTCGCGGCGCATCTGTTCGACCAGCACCGCAATCTGCATGGCTCCCCGCGCCGATACCGCGAAGACACCCGCAAGATCGGTATCCGCCACGTGAATCGAAATGTTCGTCTTGGTCTCCCGCATGAGGCGGTCGCGGATCTGGCGGCTGGTCACATACTTGCCTTCGCGGCCGGCTCCCGGACTGTCATTCACTGAAAACTCCATGCTGATCGTCGGAGGATCGATGTCGACGAAGGTGATGGCGACATCTTCTTCCGAGGACGTGAGAGTCTCGCCGATGTCGACATCTTCGAATCCAGCGATGCCCACGATATTCCCGGCCTCGGCCACCTCGCTGAACTGAGTCTGCAGAGCGGAATATTCAAAGATCCGCGTCACCTTGGCCTTCACTTTGGTCCCGTCCTTGCGCAGAAGAAAAAGGGTATCGCCCTTGGCAGCCTTGCCGCTGAGAACCTTGCCCATGGCAATACGGCCCACGTAGTCATCATAACCGATGTTGCTCGCAAGCATGCGGAATGGACCATGCGGGTCAGCCTTCGGCGGCGGAATGTGATTCCAGATCCCCTCAAGCAGGGGCATCATGTCCTTGTTCTCGTCGCTCAGCTTCTCCTTGAAGTAACCATCGCGCGCCGAACCATAATACGTCGGAGCGTCGAACTGGTCCTCCGTCGCATCCAGTTCCAGAAACAGTTCCAGCACCTTGTCGTGCATGCCCGCCGGATCCGAATGCTCCCGGTCAATCTTGTTGATCACAATGATGGGCTTGAGACCCTCCTGAATCGCCTTGCGCAGCACAAAACGGGTCTGCGCCTGCGGACCTTCATAGGCATCAACCACAAGCAGAACTCCATCAACCATCTTCATGACCCGTTCCACTTCCGCACCGAAATCCGCGTGACCGGGCGTGTCCACAATGTTGATGATGCGGTCGCCCCACCGCACCGAAGTGTTCTTGGCCCGGATGGTGATCCCCTTCTCCCGCTCAAGATCCATGCTGTCCATGGCCCGTTCCTCCACGACCTGATTGTCCCGGAAGGCACCCCCAGCCCGCAGGAGTTTGTCGACCAGGGTCGTCTTCCCATGGTCAACGTGGGCAATGATGGCAATGTTGCGGATGTGATCGTTCATGAAATGCTGCGGTGATGAAAAATGATTGATGGCATGTGCCGGGACGGCGATCCGTTACCCTCCATGGTCTGCGCCATGCCAGCAGCAAACCCGGTCCCGTCAGCTCACTGGCAATGGAAGAATCCACACCCTCAGGAACCGAAGGGCGCGCAGCATGCTTGCTTCCCCCCATCGTGAAAGCGGAAATCCTGTGAATCTTCCGTCGCATCCAGCCGGGCCCACATTCATGAGCCGATTTCTGTCCACGGCAGACCACCCGCAATCTTTGTTTGCAAATTTCCAAAAAATCTCGTATTTATTGATTATCGGGATTCATGGAGTGAATTCTTCCTGCTCATGCAGGGTGGTTTTCTTCCATGGGGACTGAAGCCGCGGCTCTGATGGCTGCGGTCATCCAACCAAACCAAAACGCCTCCTGAAAACCCTTATGAAAACAACTCTGATTCTCTCCCTTGGTGCCCTTGCCGCCGCTGCGATGACGGCCCGTGCCGGTACTGATGCCTCCTACGGCGGTCCGGCCGTCGGCGGTGGCGTTGTCTCGCCCATTACGAGCGACATTTCCTACAATCTGCTCGAAGTGAACTGGCTGCATACCGAATGGGATATGGCCGGTCTCGATTCGAGCGATGGAGTTGGTCTGAACCTGAGCTATTCACCCGTGCAGAGCCTGTACATTACGGCTGGCGGCAGCTGGCAGCAGGTGGATACGGCCCGTGATTCCGCTGACCTCTGGACCGCAAATGTCGGCCTCGGTGGCTACATCCCGCTGACCAGCAACATTCACTTTGTCACCGAAGTGGGCGCTGCCTTCTACGGTTTCGACAACAGCCCGATCGGATCGGATGACGACGCGTCCGTCTACGTCCGTCCTCACTTCCGCGGCCGCTGGGGTAACTTCGAAGCCCACGTCGGCGCGACCTGGGCGGATGCCGACATCACCAACGAGTGGGCTGGCTTTGGCCGTCTCTACTTCGGCATCACTCCAAACTGGGACCTCGCCGCCGGCATCAGCGCCGGGAAGAACGAGACCACGGTGAACGCCGGCGTCCGTCTCCGCTACTAAGGACAAGCAGCCTCCGGCCAAACCGGAGCCTTCTGAGTATCATGGGGTCGGTGCCATGGCGGCACCGACCCCTTTTTTGCGCCCTGCTCCCGGAAGCTCAGAACAGGATTTCCACACGGAAACGCTGAATCGATCCCCCATAGGCTCGCATCGGCCGAGCCGCCCGCACGAAAGACCACAGCCGGTCTGAGGATAGAAAGATGGGTCATCCCAAAAATTCTGTCCTTTTGCCCGATCTGTTCATTGGCCGCGATGATGTGAGGTCCGTCCCTTTGCCGAGATCCCTCGTTTTCCCAGCAGGTTACCCCCCACTCGCAAGAGGTCTGTCCTTCTGTCGCTGTTCGTTCGACGCGGAATGGTC
>CAZSDE010000073.1:0-1545 GCA_964605435.1 uncultured Akkermansia sp. | reverse complement strand
CTCGCAAGAGGTCTGTCCTTCTGTCGCTGTTCGTTCGACGCGGAATGGTCTGTCCTTTTCCCTGTCCTTTTCCCGCTCGCATGGCGTGACCGCGGCGAAGTGCCCGGTTTTCCGGGGGCTCCCCGGGATGGCTGGATGCGGGGATTGAGCTTCGATGACCCGAATCCCCTGAGGACAGGGGAAGGCAGGCGGTCCGGTCTGCCTTTTTCCGCCTGTGGTCAGGAATGCCGGATTTTCCAGATCATGAGGGCAGCGGTGGCGAAGAGGCTGCCGGCCGTGGGGATGACGGCGTCCATGGCGGAAGCGAATCCGGATTGCCTTGCGGTGACGATCATTAGCGCGGCGGAGAGGAAGGCGACGCCCATGACCCAGATGGTTTCCGGTTGTACTTCGGACGCCGAGCGATCCGAGAAGCGGTGGAGGCTCTGGAAGTAATGCCATGCGATGGCGAGGAAGCAGAAGAAATGGATGGCGCTGCCTTCGGGGCCTGAGGCACCGCTGATGGACCAATCGTAGATGCCGTGGGCGAGCACGGAACCGAGGAGGACCGTGCTGAACTGGTGGAAGAACGAGCGGGACCAGCGGATGGCAAGGCAGAGGTATCCGCCGCAGAGTCCAGTGAGGGCGAGATGCAGGAAATTGGCCGTCAGGAAGCGCGGCAGGGCAGCGAGGCCCCTGCTTGCCGAGAGGTACGAAAGATTTTCGGCGACGGCGAAACCAAGCCCGCAGCAGGAGGCGACGGCGAAACACGTCCCCGGCGTCGCGCGCCGCAGGAACGGCAGGAGCGGCAGAAAGGCGATCAGTTTCCCGAGTTCCTCGCGCAGGCCGACTCCGCTTGTGTAGAATATGAGGTCGTTGAGAGCCGTTCCATTTTCCTGCAGGCTCGAGAGTCGGTTCTGGAGTACGACCATCATGAGGACGGGCACGACACCGAGAGCACCGGTGACGAGAGCGAGGAAGCAGAGCAGCCAGCCGGCGCGGCGGATCCCGCAGACCAAGCCGATGGTGACGAGCCAGACGGCGGCCATGACAAGGGTGAGAGCGAGCCACTGGGGCCGGGCGAGACCGCTGCGGAAATGACTCCATGCATGGAGCAGGAGACCGGGCCAGTCGCCCGCAGCGACAATGATGCGGTCGGTCTCTGCGAAGGAAGACTCTTCCGCGAGCGATTCGGGCCACCCGGGCCGATGGTACCGGGAGCGGAGCTGGTCCTTCCAGACTTTGTCGGCGCAGAGTTCAAGGGCCCGGCGGCGGCAGTAGACCGCACAGGCATTTTCCATGTCAGCCCCCTCGTCGTAGCTCTGCAGGGCGGCCTCGTACTCTCCCGCATGCCGAAGCACATCTCCCGCCACTGCCGCAGCGAGCGCCTTATCGGCGGACGGCGGAATCCGCGTGGCCGGCTGCAGGAACCTTGCCGTCATTTCGCCGGGAGGGCGGCCACCACGGAAGGCGTCGAGATAATCCGTAAGGAGGTTTACCTCGGCGGCCGGCAGATCGAGCGAATCGACCGCAAAGCCGGCAAAAGCCAGGCGGCCCCGGTCTGGC
>CAZSDE010000072.1:8469-11230 GCA_964605435.1 uncultured Akkermansia sp. | reverse complement strand
CGCAGGACCATTTCCGGCTGTGAAATGTGCCATCGGTATTGAGCTTCGCGATCATGATCAGCTTCCAGCCGTCCCGTGGATACCCCTCAACCCCGGGCGGATCAATCCCGCGTGTCACCGTGCGCCTCAGAGGGAGCCTGTCGCATCCTTGCGTCCTGCGGTGAGGGTTGGTCAGGGGTGCATGTGACCGGGGAGGCAATGCGGTGTGGGTGGCGGCGTGCATCAGTCTGAATCCGTGGGCAGGGATTGGGCGGGAAATGCGAGAGAGGGCTTGCCGGGAGGAGCGGAAATCCGTTACGGTTCTGCAGACGGCGTTTCCGGTGATGGTGATATGTCCGTCGCAATCCCTCCTGAACATGCAGCTTGTGAAGACCCTCTGTGGAATGCTGGCGTTGGCCGTTTCGTGTCGCGCCGGAGTGGTGATCAACGAATTCCATGCGGCTCCGAATGAAATTCTGCTGGAATCGGACGGAGTGGGCATGGGGAGGCCGGGGTATGGTCCGGCGTGGTGGGATCCTGGGTTTTCCGATGAATCGTGGTCTGTGGGAACGGCCCCGCTGGGTCATAGTGCGGCTGGGCTGGCGACGACTGTGCCGGGGATGGACGACCGCACGCCGACGTTGAGTCTGCGGCGGAGTTTTGCCGTGACGGCGGACGATGCGGCGCAGAGCAGTGATTTGATTCTGCGGGTGTGGTACGACGATGGGTTTACGGCATGGATCAATGGCCGGGAAGTGGCGCGGGCGAATCTGGGGCCGCCTGGGCAGTATACGTACTGGCATCAGGTGTCGTACCGGGCGACCACCGAGGTACAGCCGATGGAATTCAATCTGGGGCCGGTTTCGCAGTGGCTGCGGGCTGGTGACAACGTGTTGGCGCTGCAGGTGGCCAACCGTGATCTGGGGAGCAGCTGCCGGGCGGATGCTGCGCTGTTGTTTTCTGCTCCGGCGGTGCTGCGTCCGATTGCCGACGATTCCTTTGCCGGGGCCAATGGGGCTTTGCGCACGGTCAGGCGGACGGGGGCCAGTGTGGTGACGACGGTGAGCGGGCAACCACCTGCGGGGAGCTGGCTGGCGCAGAGTCCGGATCCAATCACTGATCCTGCGTGGGAGAATCTGGTGGTGACCTCCGTGCTGGACAGTGCTGCGGGGATTGGCGGGACGGGAGCGATGCGCTGGCAGTTTGCGGCGACTGGGGTGGCGCGGGCGGTGTCGGTTTTCGGTCCCGGGATCCGCTGCGGCGAGCCTGGCGTGGCTGGATTGCTGACGCAGGATGATCTGGCGAGGACCGAGATCCGGTTTCGCTACCGGGCGTCGTCTGGGGCGCAGTTTGCGTTCCGGCTTGAGCCGGAGCCCGGGAATGTGACGTCCGCGCTCAGTGGATTTCCGGCCATCGTGGCTGGTTCCGGAGTCACGGAGGATGCGGTGCGGACATACGCCACGAATTCCGGCGGGGTGCGGACGAGAAGTGTCAATGCCGTGGGAGCGGGCACGACTGCGAGTGCCGGGGCTGTGCTGATGTCTGCGGTGCTGAGTCATGGGGCGACCCTGCGCAATGCGGCCTTCCGGATTGCCGAGGATACGGCGGCGGGGGCAGGGGGAACGCCTGGGGTGCTGCGGATGGAATGGACGGATGCGGCTGATGCGCCCGATGCCGAGAGCTGGGCCCAGGTCGCCTTGCCGGGGTTCACCGTGCGCAACTGGATCGCTGGTTCCGTGACGGCGGCTGACATGGCGAGGGTGAATCTGGTTTTTCAGCACCGGCTCGCCAAAGGGCGGCAGTTCCGGGTGTTGCTGGAACCAGACAATGCGGCGGCTGGGTTCGGGGACCGGGCGGATTTCGGGATCGTCAGCGGCACTGGAGAATGGAGTCAGTTTGACCAGCCCTTTGCCGAGGCTGGGAATACGGGGGCGATGATCACGAGGATCAATGCGTTGCGGACGACGACTTTCCGGCTGGTGTTCCGGCTAGAGCCAGGTCAGCCCGTGGGGGAGCCGTTGTGGATCGACAATGCGGGATTCGGCACCGCCTGGCGGACGTACAGTGTGGCGCTGGGGTCGGCACCGGTGGCGGCGCGATCCGCGTTTCTGGGAGCCATGAATGCGGCTGGACGACGTGTCGCCGTTCCGGCCTTCGCGCGTCAGGCCGGGCTTTCCGTGCCGCTGCAGGATGAATTGGTCGTTGATGATTTCAGCGTGCGCTGGAGGGAATCGGGCGGGTCCGTGGCGTTGGTCAATGCGGCCAGTGGTGGCTGGCGGTACTTTGTGGGTCGCTGCGAGCCATCTGGCGGGCTGACCGACCCGGGGAATTTCAATGAGGCGGCGTATGATGGGGATTGGCATGACTGGCTGGAACTGCACAACGACGGGGCTGAGCCGGTAGACCTTGGGGGATGGTCGCTGACTGACGATCCGCGGGATCCTGGGAAGTGGAAGTTTCCTGCGGGGACGGTCATTTCCGGCGGTGCGTATCTGGTGGTGATCTGTGATGGGCGGACCACGCCGCTGGCGGGGGCGCGCTATCTGCATGCTTCCTTCGAGCTGAGTGCCGGGGGCGAGCATCTTGCGCTGCGGGATGCGGACGGTGCGGTCGTCAGTGAGTTGGCAGCCTACCCTGCGCAGAATGCGTTTCACACGTTCGGGCGGCGGCCCGGGGGCGGCATGCTGGGCTGGCTGCGGGAAGGAACGCCGGGGCGTGCCAATGCGGGTCCGTTTCGTCCGGCGGCGGTGGAGGCTCCGCAGTTCAGCGTGCCCGGAGGATT
>CAZSDE010000072.1:4146-8459 GCA_964605435.1 uncultured Akkermansia sp. | reverse complement strand
CATGCGGGGACGGTGACGGTGATGCTGAGCAGTGCGACCGAAGGAGCGCAGATCCGTTACACGACTGACGGGTCCGATCCCGGGCAAGGCAGTCTTTTATACAGTGCGCCCCTTGTGCTCAATGCGGTTGGAGCGGCGAGCGGGCATTGTCTGCGGGCGCGGGCCTTTGTGGAGGGTGGGGTGCCGTCGGAGGTGCGGACGCAGACGTATCTGATTGCTCAGGATGCGCGGCTGCGGTCCGTTCCGGCCGTGATTCTGAGCGGTGACCCTGAGAAGTCGCTTTTCAAGCCGTATGGAATCACGGCGATTCAGGGGGGCGTGCGGGACAGCAATGGCGTGTGGTCGCCGACGGGGGTGGGCGACTACAGTAATGTGCTTGGGGATCTGAACAATGCGCTCACCGGTGGGCAGGCATGGGAACGGCCCGTGCATTTTGCCCTGCAGTATCCGGATGGGAGGCCGGGAGTGGCGGCTGACTGCGGTCTGCGGGTGTCTGGAAGCGGTCATGCGCGGCCCCGTTTCACGCTCAATGGGATTCTCAATGCTCCGTGGTCGTATACTTCGTATCTGGAGAAGCCGAGCTTCAATGTGTTTTTCCGGGGCGAGTATGGAACGGACGCGGTCGAGCACGATCTCTTTCCCAAGGGGTATCCGGTGAATACCTTCGAGCACTTCCGGATCCGGGCCGGGAAGAATGACGTGTCGAATCCCTTCATCAAGGACGAGTACCTGCGGAGGGTGTATCTGGGGACTGGTCAGGAAGGAGCGCGTGGATTGATCACGACGCTGTACGTGAACGGGAGATTCCGGGGGACGTACAATCTGACCGAGCGTCTGCGGGAACCCTTCATGCAGCAGCATTTCCGGAGCACGGCGGACTGGGATGTGAGGCAGGTGCAGGAAATCGCGAGTGGCGATGCCGTGGCCTTCACTAGTTTCAAGTCGCTTCTGGATGCCTATGCAGCCGATGCGGGGAATCAGACCAAGTATGCGGCTGCCGTGGCGCAGCTTGATGTCGACGCCTATATTGACTATGCGCTGGTGAACATCTGGGGCGGCACGGGAGATTGGCCGCATAACAACTATGTGGCGTCGCGCGAGCGGTCGCCGCAGGGGAAGTGGCGCTGGTTTGTCTGGGATGCCGAGGGAGCCTTCGGGGGTTTCAGCAAGCATCTTGGCTACAATGTCATCACACAGGACCTGATGGTTTCCGCCTCGACGGCTGGCCGGGAAATCTGTCAGGTGTACGATCGGCTGTCGCGGAATGGGGAATTCCGGCTGCGATTTGCGGACCGGATTCACCGGCATTTCTGCAATGGCGGGGCGCTGACCGATGCGAGGCTGACGGCGCTCAAGGATCAACTGGTGGCCGAGTACCAGCCGATGTTCAGCTACATGTTTCCGAATTCGTCGCTCAATCTCGGGTGGTTCACGTCGTGGGTGGCGCCGTCGGCTGTGGACAAGCGGGATGTGCTTTTCCGGAGTGCTCTTCTTGATGATCCGGCGACTGCGGACGTGGATTCCGTGCAGTTTGGCTATCAGTTTTCGAAGGCTGGGCTGTGGCCGGCTGTGGATGGTCAGGGTACGTGGGTGGCTCCCTTGCCACCGTTGTTCAGTCAGCATGGCGGCGATGTGGCGCAGGGTTATGCCCTTATCATGGGCCACACGGTGGCCGACAATGACCGGACGAAGGATGCGCCGTACCGGGCGGTGACGGGAGCGGCTCCGGCGGGGCGGACGATCTATTTCACACTCGATGGAAGTGATCCGCGGCAGCCGGGCGGAGCAGTGGCTCCGGGAGCGCGGACGTGGGCGTCGCCGCAGGTGCTGCCGTCCGGGTTTGTCCAGGTGCGGGCAAGAATCCGGGATGCCGGGACCGGACAATGGAGTCCGCTGACGGCAGCCGACTTCCGGGTGGGCACCGAGCCGGCGTCGGCGGCGAATCTGGTGGTGGCGGAAATCATGTATCATGCGCCCGATCCGACCGCGCTGGAAAGTGCCGCCGTGGAAAGTGCGGCGTATGAATTTGTCAGGATCCTCAATGCGGGCAGCCGTTCCGTGCGGCTGGCGGACTGCCGGTTTGTGAATGGGATCACGTTTGATTTCGCGGAGGGCACGGTGCCGGTGCTGGATCCCGGACGCAGTGTGCTGGTGGTGGCTGACCGCACGGCTTTCCAGGCCCGGTACGGGGATGCGATGGCGGCGATGGTGACGGGTCAGTATGTCGGCTCGCTCAATAATGCGGGGGAACGGCTGCGGCTGGAGCGATCCGACGGAGTGGCGGTGGTGGATTTTTCGTACGATGACAATCCCCCGTGGCCTGCGGCGGCCGATGGCATGGGGGCGTCGCTCGTGCTGCGGAATCCGTCGTCCTTCCCGGATCATGGGCGGGCGGAGAACTGGGTGGCGAGTGCCGTGCCCGGCGGGATGACCGACTGGGCCATTGCGGGGATGCATTACGGACGTTGGAAGTCGCTCTACTGGACCGTGGCGGAAGCGGCGCAGGAATCCGTGAGCGGGATGATGGCCGACAGCGATGGAGATGGGGTGGTGAATCTTCTTGAGTACGCGGTGGGGAGTCATCCACGGCGGGTGGATCAGCCGGAGCCGCGGGTCTTTCTGGAGCAGGTTTCCGGAGCGCGGATCCTTGGGATGGAGTTCCGCATGGTGCCAGGCATGCCCGGGGTGACGCTGGTGCCGGAGTATTCGGTGGATCTGGCGGCGTGGTCGGCGGCTCCGGAATGGTCGCCACCGGCGGCGATGGGAGATGGATCGGTGCGGTGCCGGCATTATGCACCTTCCGGCGGGCGCTACCTGCGGCTGCGGGCCGTGGCGAAATGACCGGGAGGCAGCGGGGGAAAAGCGGGGGATCGGACGTGCAGCTGCAACTTTCCGGAATGCGATTTCGTACGGGGAACCATGAAGAAGCGCAGGCGAGCAGGAATCATCCAGGGGGCAGCCGTCATGCTGGCGACGCTGGAACCGCATCGATACTGGGAACGGAAGCCAGCCGATCGGTTTGCGAGGCTCATGGAATCGGTCGAAGCCGGGCGGGTACGGCTTGATGGGGTGTCCGACCGTGCGTTGCTGGATTCGCTGCTGCGGGAACTGGAGATTGATGAATCGACGCAGCTGATGGTGTTTTCGGCGACGAGCCTGCAGAGTGGGATCGTCAATCCCCGGAATCCGCGGGCATTGTATTTCAATGAGGATACCTATGTGGGATACATTCCAGGCGGTCGTTTTGAAGTGGCGAGTTTCGATGCCGAGACCGGGATGAATTTCTACATTTCCGACCGGGCGCGGGTTTCCGGAGGGGCTCCGGACTTCACGAGGGCGACGCGCTGCATGAATTGCCATGCGGATGCGCAGAGCCGACATCTTCCGGGTTTGGTCATCAGTTCCGTCGGCGTGACATGGGATGGATCGACGCAGGAAACCTACCGTTATGAGGAAATCGGGCATCATGTGCCGCTGCGGGAGCGCTTTGGGGGATGGCACCTGACTGGCGGCCATGGGCTGGGAGAGACCCATGCCAACAAGGTTGGCAATCTCATTCCCGGTGGGTTCAAGGCCGAGCCGAATCCGCCCGGGCGCTACTTCCGGCTGGAAAACTATCCGCGGGGCACCAGTGACATCCTGCCGCATCTGGTGATGGAGCACGTGGCTGGCTTCACGAACCGTGTCATTGAAGTGATCTACCGTCACCGGGAGAGACCCGATGATGTGGCTGAGCAGGGGAAGGCCGCCGATGCCCTTGCGCGCTACCTGCTCCTGGCGGGCGAGGCGGCGCTGCCGTCTGGCGGGATCGAAGGCGATGCCGACTTCGTGCGGGACTTCCGGAAGCGGGGCGAGGGGTCGGCGGCGGCGGCGTTGCGGGAGTTTGACCTCAGGAAGCGTCTGTTCCGGGCCGGGGTGAGTTATCTGATCGATTCCGTGGTGTACCGGGCGATTCCTGAGCCTGTGCGGGCCGGGGTCGAGGAACGGCTGCGGGAGGCGGCCGGGGGAGAGAGCCGATGGAACGATGTGACGATCAATGATGCTGGAAAAAAAGCGTTGAATGCGTACTTTATTTCTGCACCCGCTGAGCGATGATCTGCGTTATCCGGGTGCTGAGCAGTGTCATTCCCGTGGCCGGGAATGCTGTTCACTCCGAAACTACCAAAGCACACACCCCATGAAGAAACTCCTCGCTCTGCTCGTCAGCCTCTTTGCTGCTGCCTCCGTGATGGCCGGTGAATATCCTGATATCTCCGTTGCCGACCTCAAGAAGGCGATCGCCGACAAGAAGGCTGTCGTCATCGACGTGAACG
>CAZSDE010000072.1:0-4136 GCA_964605435.1 uncultured Akkermansia sp. | reverse complement strand
AACTGTGCCTGGTGTCGCCGAAGGACATCAACGTGGTCATCGACGTCAACGGTTCCGATTCCTGGAAGGCCGGCCACGTGCCGACCGCCATTGACTTCGATGCCGCCAAGGATGGCCTCAAGGATAAGCTCCCAGCCGACAAGAAGACCCTCATCGTGGCCTACTGTGGTGGCCCTCGCTGCAATGCCTACACGGCTGCTGCGAACGCCGCCAAGGAACTCGGCTACACCAACGTGAAGCACCTCTCGGCCGGCATTTCCGGCTGGAAGGCTGCTGGTGAGAAGACCGAAGCCGGCAAGTAATTCCGGTTCCGATCCGCCAATCCGCCGGGCCGCTTCCTGTGATGGGAGGCGGCCCGGTTTTTTGTGCGGCGGAGCCATGGCATGCTCCCGGAAATCCCCGACTTGCGGCTTGCCCGTGCCGTGCCGCGAGGCTAGAACGCACGCATGGTTGAAGCTGTCATTCGATATGAAGGTGCCTTGCGTTGCCGGGCTGTGCATGGGCCGAGTCAGTCGGCGATCGAGACCGATGCTCCGGTGGACAACATGGGTAAAGGCGAGCGGTTTTCGCCGACTGATCTGGTGGGGACAGCGTTGGCGGGCTGTGTGCTTACGACGATGGGGATTGTGGCTCAGCGGAAGGGGATTGAACTCGCTGGGGCGGTGGCGACGGTCCGGAAGATCATGACGTCCGAGCCACCGCGGCGGATTGCGCGGCTGGAACTGGAAGTGGTGCTGCCGCTGGATCCGGATCATCCGGAACGGGCCTTGCTGGAGGCGGCGGCGCGGGGGTGTCCGGTGCGGCGGAGTCTGCATCCGGAGGTGGTGGTGGAGGAATCGTACCGCTGGGCGGGTACCTGCTGAAGCGCTGCACAGAATCCACGGTTTGCCCCTCGGGAGGGAATTCTGCGACCGTCGGGTCGTTGCGTTTCGGGGGAGCCCCGGGGGGGTGCGATCGGTGCGCAAACGGGTTGCCGGGTTAGCGGGCCTGGTATAAAAACCCCGGCGGCCGGTTCCTGGCCAGACCCACTTCAACCCGATTCACGACTATGTTCAAACGCCTTGGTACACTCATCAAAGGATTCTTCGGCCTCTTCGTTGGTGGCCTTGAGCGCAAGAATCCGGAAGCCCTTCTGGAAACCGAGAAGGAGAATCTCCGTAAGCAGATTGCGGAATACAACAAGGGCCTGACTGGCCATGCGGCTCTTGTGGAGCGGCTTATTTCGCGGGTCCGTTCGCTGGAAGCCGAAGAGAAGGACCTGCATGCCAAGGTTCTTGCGAATCTGCGGGCTGGGAACAAGGAAGCGGCGGCCCAGTTCGCCCTGCGGCATCAGCAGGCCAAGTCAGAGCACGCCACGGTGCGCTCGCAGCTGGAGGAATCCGAAAAGACCTACAAGGAACTCGTGCAGGCCCGCGACGTCAGCGTGAAGGCCGCCCGCGAAAAGATCGAGAAGGTCGCCCGCGGCATCAACGAAGCCAAGGTCGCCAAGGCCACCGCCGAACTCAATCAGATGGCCGCAGGCATGGTCAACGAGATCGGTGCAGCCGGCGAAACGCTTGGTCGGCTCGAGGAAATTGTGCGCGAGGAAAAGGAAAAGGCGGCCGGGGCGGCCCGCGTGGCGCGCGACAGCATCGACATGGGCAGCATCCAGATGAAAGCGGGCGAGCAGAAGGCGCTCGAAGATCTCGCGCTGGCCGACTTTGCGGCGTACGAGGGGATTTCGCTCGAAGGGGCCTCGGCTTCGGGCAGCACCGGTGGTCCTTCCGAGAAGACCATGAGCGGACCGCAGGCGGCGGCCGAGTGAAATTGTGCGGCGGGCCCTTCTGCGCGGCGCTGGCTGATCATGGCCGTGCGGCAGCGGAAGGGCCCGCTGGTTTTTCTGCTTGCTTCTGTTAGCGGCCTGGCCGTCCGGGCAGCCCAACCACATCCATCATTATGGCCACGACACCAGCCTGGGCATCCGAGATTGCGTCGCAGTACGAAAGCCACGCCGCCAGCCAGTTTGTGCTGCATGGCAATGTGGCCGACCTCTTTGTACTTCCTGACAATGGCGGGGTGAAGCTGGTGGGGCTTGAGGATTATCTGCTGGAGACCCTGCTGACTGCTTTCGATGTCGTTCTGACCTACGATCTGGGGAACGGCCTGCGGGTGGTGCGCGGGCAGAAGGTATTCGGTCAGTGGCCATCGTACGGGGCGGGCCAGGCGCTGCCGCGGGTGCCGCGGGAAGCGGTCGATGTGCTCACGCATTACGCCCGGTTTCTGTCGAATCTGCGGCGGGTGAAGGGAGAATCGGTGAAGGCCGCTTTCATCCTGCGCGAGGCGGCGCTTTCCATGCCTGCCACGCAGGGCGGCGTGAACAACGATCTGAATGCGATGGCGCTTCTGGTGAAGGCGTGGGCGTCCGAGACTGCGCTCACCGATCATCCTCTCGCTACCTTTCTGATCACGGAGAATCTCAACGATCTGCATCCGCTCGTGGCCAACGATCCGCGGTCGGGCAATGTGCGCATCCCCCTGCCGACTCCTGAGGAACTGGAGACCGTTTTCCGGGCCGTGGCCCCGCAGTTTCCGGTCGCTCTCGGTCCATGGGAAGGGAAGCTCAAGGTTCCGGCTGGCCAGCTGGCGGGGGCGTCACTGATTTCGATTCAGAGTCTGCTGCGCAGCAAGGAACACCGGAAGGAAGCGATCACCGACCGGGATCTGGCGGCCCTGAAGAAGGAATTGGTCGAAAAGGACAGTCAGGGACTCATTGAATTCATTGAACCGAAGCGGACCCTTGATGATCTGCATGGTCAGGAAGCGATCAAGGAATGGCTGCGGCAGGACATTGCCCTGTGGAAGCAGGGGGACCTTGAAGCGATGCCGATGGGCTATCTGTTCTGTGGTCCGGTGGGGACGGGAAAGACGTTCATGGTGGAATGTCTGGCGGGCGAGGCCGGGGTCCCGGTGGTGAAGATGAAGAATTTCCGGGACAAGTGGGTGGGCAGTACGGAGGGTAATCTCGAGAAGATCTTCCGCCTCCTGCATGCGCTCGGCCGCTGCTATGTATTCATCGACGAAGCCGATCAGGCTCTTGGGAAGCGGAATCAGGACGGCGACAGCGGCGTCGGTGGCCGGGTCTATTCCATGATGGCCAAGGAAATGAGCGACAGTGCGAACCGTGGTCGCATTGTCTGGATTCTGGCGTCGAGCCGGCCCGACCTCATTGAAGTTGACCTCAAGCGTCCTGGCCGGGTTGATGTGAAGATTCCGATCTTCCCGACGGTGACGCCGGAGGAAGGATTTCAGCTGATCCGTGCGCTGTGCAAACGCCGGGGCATGCCGCTGGATCCATCGGTGCTGGAGACCTTGCGCGACCGGATTCCGGACTGGCTGACACCTGGTGCGGCGGAAGCACTTTCCGTGAAGGTTTACCGGATGGTGAAGACGAAGAATCTGCCGCCTGCGGATGCGCTTGCCGAGGCCCTGCAGACGTACCAACCGGCTGTTTCGCGGGAAACCATGGAATTCCAGGTGGGTCTGGCGGTTTCCGAGGCATCCGATCTTTCGTTCGTTCCTGAGTCGCTGCGGCGGTATGGGAATGCGGAGGCGTGAGAGCCCTTTCGGGGTGGTGGTCCCGTGATTCCGGAACTTGCCTGCGGGGTCGGGGCTGTGGCATGGATGACGCATGACATCTGTAGCCAGCCGCCGTCGATTTCTTGCTGCCAGTGCCGCTGTGGCGGCTCCGCTCATCATTCCGGCGCGGGTGCTGGGGCAGGGAGCGACCCCGCCGAACAGCCGGGTGCGCCTTGCCTGCATCGGAACCGGTGGCATGGGGTCGGGGAACATGCAGTCGTTTCTGAACGACGACCGGGTGCAGGTAGTGGCGGTGTGCGATGTCGACCGCGGGCACCGGGAACGGGCTGGTGCGGTGGCGAAGCTGGGGGCTGGCGATCTTTACAATGATTTCCGGGAAGTGCTGGCGCGGTCGGATGTGGATGCGGTCATGTGTGCGGTGCCGGACCACTGGCATGCGGTCATTGCGGTGGCGGCGGCGAAGGCGGGGAAGGATCTGTATTCCGAGAAGCCGCTGGCGGCGAGCATCGGGGAAGGACGGGCGGTGTGTGCGGCGGTGAAGAAGTATGGTCGGGTGCTGC
>CAZSDE010000071.1:9938-11250 GCA_964605435.1 uncultured Akkermansia sp. | reverse complement strand
CCTCGCTTTGGACCGCTTCCCGGACCACCAGTCGGGCACCCTCACCACCAAACCAGCCTCCTCCATGCCCGGCACCTCGGTCAGAAACTGCCATGCCTCAGCTGGCGACCACGCAAGGGCCTGAAACGCCCGGCGGCTTTCGACAAGTTCCCGCAGCCAGGCACTGGCCGCCGCCGCCCGGTCAAGCGGTTCCAGCAGGGTCCGCAACGACCCGGAATCGCCACCGTCAGCCGCATCCCGCAGGGCCTGCCCCAGCGGCACATGCTGTTCCCGCCCAGCCGCATCGATGCCACTCACCGCGGTCGCGAGAAACGCGAACGGCAATTCCCGGTTCTGACGGTTTTCGGCCAGATGCAGCGCCACTCGGCCCACCATCCGCCACCCAGGATGAATCGCCGCAAGCACGCCGGCCGGTTCCTCGGCACCCCTGAATCTCGCCGCGAGCGCATCATTCATGCCTTCCCAAATCCTCCGCAGGACCTCGGGCCGCACATACTCCATCCCGGGCGCAGCCGGGACCGCCGCCACCATGCCCGGAAGGTCCGTATCGTCCGGCCGGCCGGGCCAACCGGGCTGCCGCAGGCCCGGCAGATGGCACACCGCAGCCACATCCCGCCGACCCAGCCCCCCCCACCATGCTAATTCGGGCGTCAGCACCCCTTCACCCGCCACTCCAGCCAGCGCCAGCAAACCATCCGCCGCGCTGCCACGGAAGGCCACCGCCAACTCCGGAAACTCCTCCGCCCCACCCTGCCACACCAGTTCTCCCTCCGGCGTGAGCCGCAGCACAGCACGATCACTCGGCGGCAAGGAAACCATCGTCACTCCTCCACACGGACGCCACCGCGGTGCACCGTCACTTTCCGGCTCCCCGGAAACGGACCCGTCGCCACCACCGCTTCGCCCAGCATCACCATGCTGGCCGCATGCCCCAGCCGCCCGGCTCCATCAATCGCTGCGCGCAGCCGCTCGCTCTGCAGCAATCCACTCTCTTCCGCAAAACGCCGCGAAATATGCAGCAGTCCTTCCATGTCCAGATCGTCCCCCGCTTCCCCAATCTCAGCCATGGCCGCATGACCCGCCCGGTTGATGTGCTCGAGCTTCTCCCGGCTGTTGATGACACTGCTTGTCAGAATCGGTCCGAAAATCCGGACATGCAGTTCCTCCGTCTCCACCGGTAATTGCTCCACCAGCAGGGGCTCATACCGCTTCCGCTTCACCATGATCCCACCATTGAACTGACCACCGACATCCCCCAGCCCCGTCGCATGCCGCACCTCGGCCCGGTGCGCCGTCATCGCCAGCACCGATG
>CAZSDE010000071.1:6955-9928 GCA_964605435.1 uncultured Akkermansia sp. | reverse complement strand
CCCCGAACAGCCGATCGACCGCAAAGGCCACTGCCAGCGCACTGGCTCCGCTCATCCCGAAGCCACAGCCAAACGGAAACGCCGCCGCAATCTCGATCTGCACTGGCTCCGGAGCCAGTTCATGCACCACCGACCGCACCGTCGGAAATTCCCACGCTTCTCCCGCCACCATGATCTCCGTCTCCCGGCCCGCCGCCCGCGTCACCTCCACCCGCACTCCCTCGGTCAGCGTAATGCCAACGCCCAGCGACCCCCGGCCATGCGGCGGCGCAGCATCGTAGGTCTCGAAAACAAGCGACAGATTGGCTGGAGCAAAGGCAGCGGCGGATTCCATAAGCTTGCTCACCCATCGGCCAGCAAGGCGACCCCGCGCAACGCCAGTTTCAACGTTCGACCATCGCCCCGCGGCCACCACCGCACGCCGCAACTCACCGTCATCACTGCTTTTCCATCCGGAAAACAGAGCGCGGCCCCCTCGTGAAATCCCCGGGCACAAGGACCCGCCGCATCGTGCCAGCCTGTACCCCCGTCAGCCCAGTGTCCACCCAGTTCACAAGGTCGTCGCTCTGCCGCAGATACCAGCCAGCCGCCGGCGTCGTCCACCAGATCCACACCTTCTCATCGGAAACCACCGCCACCGCACCCGGCGTCCCCGCCCGCTCCACCCACAGACCCGCATCCAGTCCCACACCCTTGAACTCATCCACCACTTCCTCGGCCCCCGCCACCAGCCGGATCCGGTCAATCCGCGCCGTCGCATTGCGCCCGGCCTGACCATTCGGCATGACCCCGAAATACGGGGTCACCCCGCCCGCAAAGGCCTGCGCATCAGACGCCGGAATCACCAACTCGCCCGTCGAACCATCCGGCGACCGCAGGGTCGCCCGCAGCGCTCCCGCCACCCCGCCAGCCACTTCCTGCTGGAACGAAACCGTCCATTCCCCCTGCACCCGCACTGATCCCACCGTCCCGCTGTACCCCTCACTGAAATACGTCCCGTTGCTGTTCGGCGTGTTCACCTTGTACCGCAGCGCCATGTACCCTCCCCCAGCCGCATTCGCCTGAATCTGCGCATACAGCACCGATGGCTGATTCCAGTCAGGACTCGACTCAGCCCCCGCCACCCCAGGAACAAAATAAAGGTGCGACTGAAACCCGGGAGCCTCCGCCACCTTCGGAAATTCTGCAAACCTCACGGAAACACTCACCGGCCGCGCCGATGCCGCATCCCCCGGATCCGGCAGCCAGCCAAAGGCATTGCTCACCGCCGCAATATTCTGCCGGTCATAATCGCCCGCCCCCACCGCACTCAGATTCAATCCAGGACGCGCCTCGGCAATGCTCAGCGCCGGCGGAGGCAACTCAGTCTCCCGCAGCACCCAGCGCACATTGTCCAGCAGCAGCGTCACCGGCCCGCCAAAATTATTCTCCCCAAGCTTGAAGGTCAGGTGATGCACCGCATCCGCCGGTGCCTTCACATCAAACGAAATCCGCTGCCAGCCCGTGAATTCGGATGTCAGCCGCTTCCCCCCGAGCGAATTCCATGTCCAGCCGCTCCCATTCCGGAAAATCACCTCGAACACCCCGTAGTCCTGCGCCCCCGTCCGCAGCGACGACCCCGCCGCCACCTTCACATCGCATTCCAGCCGCAGATAGCCCGTCTCCGCGTTCGCCTGCGGAACCTGACGCGATACCACCGATTGCTGATACCCACCAGCCGACGCCAGCGCACATTCCATCCGCAGCGATCCCGATCCCGCCTGACCCGCCGCATCCGCATTGTCATGAGAAAGCGCCGCCGCCACCGACCACGTCTCGCCCGCATACACCGAAGCCTCGCCCGGATCATCAAAAGCATTGATCACTTCCTCAGCCGCCCACGAAGGCATCGGCAGCAAAGCAGCCAGCAGGAAAAGAATGCGGAATCGCCCGTTCATCATGTCAGGGAATGGTTTCATGTTATTCCCACGAAACTAACAGCCCTGTCCTCCGGAGGGAAGCAGAATCACGGAATGCTCATGCAAATCCGGGCATGGGACGCCGCCGGGCTTCACTGCGCGCCGCCTGCCTGGCCTCGATGGCCGCATTGCGGTGGACCCAGACACTCTGCACGAGCCCGAACAGGAACAGATTCATGACAAGGAAGGTTCCGCCGTAACTGATGAGCGGCAGCGGGATCCCGGTAATCGGCAGGAGTCCGATATTCATCCCGATGTGCTCGAAGGTATGCGCAAACAGCAGGGCCAGCACGCCCGCGACCACCAATCGCCCCAGCGCATCCCTCGCAAAAAAGGCCACACTCAGACACAGCATCAGCAGAAACACAAAGCCTCCCACCATGAGGGCCGCCCCCCGGAACCCGAACGTCTCGCACACCACCGTGAAAATGAAGTCGTCATGCGATGTGTACTGCGGCACAATCCCCAGCAGCGTCAGACTCGGGAGATTCTCTACCTGCTTCCCCGGATCCATGCCCTTCCCTTCCCAGCCTGACGAACCCACCGCCTTCAGCAGCGTATCGGTGGCATACCCTTCGCGCTTCACATCGACTTTGCGGCCGGCCATGATGTCATAGGGCACCGTAATCCGGTCCTTCTGGTACGGCTTAAGCGCAAAATAATAGACCGGTGGAGCCATCGCCACTCCCAGCAGCGTGACCGCCAGCAGACAGCGGAACGGAATCGAGCCCACCACCATCATTACAAAGGCCACCGGAATCATCACCATGGCCGACCCAATATCGCCGAGCGCCGTGATCATTCCGAAAGGCACAAGGAAAACGGCACCGGATACCAGAAAGCGCATGAGGTAATGCTGCATCCAGTGAAAGCGCTTATGACCTTCCGCCAGCACCACGGCCATCAGCAGAATCGTCGAGGCAATCGCCACCTGACCGGGCTGGAACTGCCCGATCCCCGGGAGCGCCAGCTGAATCTGCTGGCCGTGCACCCCTTCTCCAAAGCGGAACAGAGC
>CAZSDE010000071.1:1518-6945 GCA_964605435.1 uncultured Akkermansia sp. | reverse complement strand
CCGCATACATCCCGAACGCACCCCAGCGGATCCATTTGTAGTCGATGAGCGCCGCCGGAAAAAACACGAGACTCCCCACCATCGCCCAGTTGATCTGATCCCGCCATTTCCCACTGAGAAACGCAAGGTCTCCATCCCGGAAATGCACAGCCGCATAAATCGAATACACCCCGGCAGCCATGAGGGCCAGCATGGTCACGAAAAGGATCCAGTGCAGTCCTAGAAATTTGCGGAAGAGCGGGGTCATGCTGTCCGAACCGGGGAAAACACGGGACCATTCACAGCCCACACCCTCCACGCAATCGTGGAATCAGCCACACAGGGCGTTCAGAGGATTTTTTCGACAAAGCGCCGCGAATCGAAGACATCGAAATCCCCCGCTTCTTCCCCGGTGCCCACGAAGCGGGCCGGAATACCCAGTTCATCCTGAATCGCAATCACGCAGCCCCCCTTGCCGCTGCCATCGAGCTTGGTCACAATCAGTCCCGTGAGCTTTCCAACGGCTTTCTGGAATTCCCGGGCCTGATGCAGCGCATTGCTCCCGGTGGTGGCATCCACCACGAGCAGGGTCTCATGCGGGGCCGATGGATCCTTGCGGCCAATGACCCGCTCGATCTTCGATAGCTCAGCCATGAGGTTGTCCTTCGTGTGCAGCCGTCCAGCCGTGTCGCAGAGCAGGTACTGAATGCCGCGGCGGCTGGCCGCCTCCCACGCATCATGACAGACGGCCGCGGGATCTGCCTTGTACTGCCCTTTGACGATGGGAACCTCCAACCGCTGAGCCCAGGCATCCAGTTGCTCGATGGCCGCCGCCCGGAACGTATCGGCCGCCGCCAGCATCACGGAATGGCCGCGCGACTTCAGCCAGTGGGCCAGCCGGGCCGTCGACGTCGTCTTGCCCGTCCCGTTCACCCCCACAATGAGGACAACACAGGGGCGGTCCGGAAACAAAGGCAGCGGAGGATTGACCTCCGGAAGCAGTGTCAGCATTTCCCGCCGGCAGACATCCACGACTTCCTCGGGATCAAGACTCCTTCCCATGTCCCGGAGCCGTCCCAGAATCCGCTCGGTCATCCGGAAACCCACATCCCCGGTAATCAGGGTCTCCTCGAGTTCATCGAGATCAACTTTGCGCCGGGTAAACCGCTCAATCAGCTTTCGGAAAAATCCTGCCATGGAGGCCCAGCGGATACCCACCCCAGCCCGGAAAGCAAGAGCCGCTGCACAGGGACAATCCCCCGGGCAGCGGCTCCGGAATCAATGCGGGAGCGCTCAGGCCGCGCGGCGGCGGCGGCGCAGCAGGGGCAGACCACCCGCCAGCAGCAGTGCTGCCGTACCCGGCTCCGGTACGTAGGTCAGCACAAAGTCGTTCCCCGTGTCACCCGTGTACGAAACCATCCAATAGTCGGCATCAAGATCCGCCGTGCCCGACGTCCCTGCCACCGGCAGCAGCGATCCTTCAAAGACACCATCGAAGGTTCCCGCAAACGGATCCGTTTCGTCGTTCGCCCAGAGCGTGAACGCATCAAACTGCGCAGGAACGAAGCCATTCGTCAGCGACACCACAAGGGTCGAACTGTCCACATTGATGGCCCCGATGGTATTGAGGCGCGTGTACTGCGTGCCTGCAGTGGTTCCCCCGATCGAGAATTCCACCAGACCACCCACTCGGGTCGTCACCGCTCCAGTCGTCAGAATGCCGCTCGGACGCAGCTTGCCGCCGTCTGTCACGTCGACGGTGCCGACCGTTCCGAGACCAGCCAGGGCGCCATTCCGGTTCACGGTGGCCGCACTCGTGATGCTGCCGTCGATGCGCAGGGTCCCGCCATTCACCGTCGTCGTCCCCGTGTAGGTATTGGCCGCGGACAGCACCTGCGTGCCCGGTCCATCCTTCACAAGCGACAGGTTCCCCGAGATGGTTCCGCCAAGGCCCGGAGCACCATAGTTCAGATCTCCACCGACCGCATTCGGCGTATTGATCGTCAGGGTCGCCGGTGTGGCCGACAGGTTTGTCACCAAACGGTTGCGGGCATCCGAGAAGCCGAAGTTCAGCCGGATCCCGGCCACCGTCTGATTATTCCCGTTCAGATCGAGCGTGTTGTCATTCCCGTTCTGCCCCATGCGGAGGATCGCAGTCGGATCGATCGCATTCGGCACATCCGTCCGCGTCGTCCCGTGCACCAGCGAGATGTCGAGGTAATCGTTGCCCGTGGAATTCAGGATGAGCA
This sequence comes from uncultured Akkermansia sp., assembly GCA_964605435.1. Classification (GTDB taxonomy): domain Bacteria; phylum Verrucomicrobiota; class Verrucomicrobiia; order Verrucomicrobiales; family V1-33; genus V1-33. Next base: position 4,717 of record CAZSDE010000071.1, on the reverse strand, counting down.
GGCTGCCTTCAGTCTTGGCCACCTGCAGGGCAGGAGCATTGATGACACTGTTCAGCTGCAGTTCACCGGCTCCACGCAGGAAGAGAATACCGTTGGAGGTACCGGTGATACCGCCATTGATCTGGAACTGACTTCCCGCCGCCTGGCTGGCCACGAACTGGCTGATGCCGTCGCCCTCCACCACGATCGGGCCCGTCAACCGCGTGTTCTGGGCCGAGTTGACCACCTGCGAGCGCTGGTCACCAGCTGTTTCCGAACGCAGGGTCAGCGGCTCCGCAAAGATGTTCGGAGCCTCCGGCGTGCTGGCCGTCGTCACATTGATGGTGAGCGACGGAATATCGGTGGCACCGGAATTGTCGCGGTTGGTTCCGATGACCGTGCCGGCCGACGCAGCCCCGAGAGCCTCGAGATTCGTGACGGTCACGTTGTCGCTCCGGATTTCCGTGACGCCACTGTAGGTGTTCGCACCCGACAGCGTCATCACTCCAGTACCCATCTTGACGACGCCAAGACCACCGGTTCCGTCTTCAAGCAGACCCGCAAAAGTGCTGTCGCCATTATTGGCACCGATATAGAGCATCGCCGGAACCCCGCCGCTGTTTGTGACCGTGCCCGCTCCGGCCAGCGTGTTGACCGCTTCGGAACGGCCATTCATATCCAGGATACCGCCCGCATTAATGGTCAGTCCAGCCCCGTTGTAGACCTGGTCCACATAGTTCGCCGGGGCATTGGAAGGAGCAGAGTTGAGACCATTGCGGCCATCGCTCTCCGGACGAGTGTAAGTCCAGGATCCGCCCAGCTTCAGCGTGCCGCCTGCATTCACGGTCGAAGCGGCCCCGAGCGCATGCACAAACGGAGTGCTGTTCTTGGCCAGCAGAACAGTGCCGGCATTCACCGCGATGTTCCCTGTGGGATTATCGAGATTGCCGCTCATCGTGAACGTTCCGCTCCCCTGTTTGATGAAGGAAAGGGCATTGCCTCCGTTGAGAACGCCCGAGAATTCCGTGTCCCGCGAAGTGCCGAACGTCAGATTGAGCGCCGTGTTGGTGATGTTACGAACCGTACCCGCTCCGGACAGATCACCGATGGTCTCACTGTCGTTAGCAATCCCGAACTGCAGTGTGCCACCAGCCGCCACCACCACGGATGCCGTATCCGGCACCTGGTCAATGGCAGTCGACGTCGCCGCCTGCCCCAGCTGGAAGATCGCGCGGTCGAGTACATTGATCGTCGTGAACGACGCCGTCGCCGGGGTGAATGTATTCGCTCCGCTCCAGCTCACCCGACCCGGCCGCAGCGTGGCGTCCAACGCCGGACTGGGCGCAATGTTGATGGTGTCAACCGTTCCACTGATGACACCGTCCCAAGTCGTCCGGTCAAGGTCGCCCGTCAGGGTAACATCGCGGTTCAGCGTCAGGGTGCTCGCCGCCGAGAAGATCAGACCGGCTCCCACGTTGGAATTCTCTCCCGATCCAATCGTGACCCGGCCAGTGCCACCGGCAGCCACCACGATCGGATTCGCCACGGTGATGGCCGCGTCGTTGTTGAACGGATTGAAGAGCAGCGCAACGTCATTCGCTCCAGTGGAGGCATCACCGAGCGTGATGGTACCAGTTCCAAAGGCGGCCGCCGTACGACCCTCCATGGCTCCCTTGCTGATGACCGTGCCACCCGCGTAGCTGTTGTCCCGGGGGAGAATGGTGCGGCCCGTCCCGTCATTGCGCAGGACCCCTGTTCCGGAAATGGCTCCCGTGAGAACTGTCTGCGACGACTTATTGACCGCAAGGGTTCCGTCATTCACGACCGACCCACTGCCGAGATTTCCCTTCGTGCCCCCATTGCCAATCTGGAGCGTGCCCGCAGAAATGGTCGTGGTGCCCGTGTTCGTGTTGTCCGTGGCCATTACGGTCGTGCCAGCACCCGCCTTGGTGATGCCGCCACCGCCCTTGATGGATCCACCGGAGAAGGTGAACGATCCGCTCGCGTCATTGATGCTCACCGATGCCGGCGTTACCCCGCCGGCCGCCAAATTGACAGCAGTCGCCCCTGGCGCAGTCGTGCTGTCGAAGACAACCACATCGCCCTGACGGAAGCTGTCCGCACCGGTGACCGACCCGCTGAAATTGACAGAGGATGTGTTCCAGTCACCGCCCGCAGCGCCAGTCCACGTCATCGTTTCCTGCCCGGCATGGGTCAGTTGAATGCGGCCCGCGCCATCGTCCGTCACGGATGCCCCAATCAAGTGAGGGAGATTGGCCGTCAGGCCGGCGAAACCGCCACCGCCAATCGACGTGTTGTACTGCAGAAGGTCGTACGTGCCAGCGGCCAAGGTCCCGACCGGCAGGACATTGAGCGCTGCTGTGCCGGTGCCTGGGGTCACGAGACCCGAGGCAGCCGTCACGTTCAACGTGTCGCCTGCGCCCGCCGCACCGGGGGTCAGGTTCAGTTGGGCTCCCGCCGCGAGATTCAGCGTGGTCGCGGTGATCGTTCCGGTTCCGGCACCCGAAGCAGCACCAGGGCTGACCGCACCACCGGAATTCACCGTCAGAGCGATCCCATTGGCGGCGAGGAAGGAAGCCGAACCGGAAACGCTCGCTCCGGAATTGACCGTTACATTGGATGCCGTGAAGGTGGCCGCGGAACCACCGAGTGAACCAGCATTCACCACGGTCGCTCCCGTGTAGCTGTTGCCGGCCGGAAGTTCGAGCAGTCCAGCGCCATTTTTCACGAGTCCACCGCCGCCGTCGAGGATCGCAGAGGCCGAGTTGATGGTGAATCCATTGGTGTCGATGATGGCACCGCCGGCCCGGGCGTAGATGGGGAGTCCGCTGCTGATCGCGAAATCAGCCGACGCCTTCAGGGTGCCGCCATCCATGTTGAATTCATGCGTGGTCGCGGCCCCGTTCTTCAGGATGCCGAGGTCGCCCACATTGAGAGTGCCGCCGGCCAGCGTGTACTTGCCCACGGAGGTTGCGTTGTTGCCAATGCGAAGGCCACGCAGATTGGCGACGGATGTGCCGCTCTGATTGATCGTCCCATTGCCGTCCCAGCCGAGTGCCACATAGCCGTTGGGCACATTGAGGGTTCCGCCGGAAAGCGCGTAAGTGCTATCACCATTCGGCCAGTGACCGATGCGCATGGCACGGTTGGCAGTGTCGGCAGATCCTTTATTCCGTCAACAATTTTCTGTAACTCTTTT
>CAZSDE010000071.1:302-1508 GCA_964605435.1 uncultured Akkermansia sp. | reverse complement strand
GTCGGCACCTCCGGCGGAATACGATCCTCCCCCGCGGAGAGCGTTGATGGTACCGCCAGTCTGCAGGATAGTGACGCCCGTACCACCGGGAACGAAGCCCGGATTCTGGTTGCCCGCATCGAAGTTCCCGTAGGTCGTGAGGACGGCATTGTCCTGCACCGTGAGGACCGCTGGTCCGGCATTGGTAGCACTCGTGCTGTTGCCGAGATTGAAACCTCCTGCATAACCGAAGGGTGCCGGGCTCGAGCCCTGGACTGGATAACCGACGGTGTAGCTCGTGTTTCCGGCCAGGGTCAGATTCTGACGGTGCACCGTCGTGCTGGAGACGACGATGGGATCCGCGGTATTCAGAACGACTGTGCCGCCGGTGCCAAGGGCCGTCGGACTTCCATTGATGAAGTCGAGGCTGGATACCGGGAAGTTGGCATTCCCGTTCGCGACCCTGCCCGTGATCGTGAGCGTGGCTGACGGATCGCTGGTGCCAATGATACCGCCGCCCTGACCTCCATGGTTCACGGTGATCGTCCGATTCGTGCTCATGGGGCCCGCACCCGTAACGAGGAGGGTTCCCACTTCGAGATTGATGGTCGATCCCTTGCCGAGGCTGCTGTCCTGCCCGGCGTCGGCAATCGTGGCGGCATTGACCGTGGCCCGGGTGATCGAGGTGTCGCCCGTGTACGTATTCGCCGGGTTGCTCAGTGTAATGGTCCCGCTGGCATTCCCGCCGATCTGGCGAAGTCCTACTTCGAGAGCATGCGGACCGGAAATCACTCCGGAAATCGTTCCCTCGTTCGTGTTCACCGTGGTCCCCACCGCCGCACTGATGCGCGTGTCGGCCGTCAGGGTCACCGGACCGCTCAGGACCGTGTTGAAGTTGAGACGGAGAGCCCCGAGTTGACCGCCCGTTTCCTGCCAACCGCGGCCACCGACCGAAATCGGTCCGGAGTACACCATGCCACCCGCAGCAGGGTCAGCGAGCAGAGCGCCGCCGTTTTCGATGGTGATCGACGCCGCATTCCCGAGTGCATTCGTCGAATTCGCCCGCAGTCGGTTGCCATCTGTGATGATGATATCACCCGTGAATCCACTGTTGTCGCCGCGCAGCGCCATGTTGCCCCGGTCTGCGGTAAAGTTGTGCAGCGTATCGTTCTGCGTGGAATTGAGGACGATCCGCCCGCTGCCGCTGATGTTGCTGCTGAGACCGAC
>CAZSDE010000071.1:0-292 GCA_964605435.1 uncultured Akkermansia sp. | reverse complement strand
TGACTACTCAGCCGATAGCTCTCGAAGAGGCGAAGACACAAGTGTCGAAACACAGCCCGCCGCCGGGCCGTGCCACCGGGCCGACCTCCCGCCGGAGGCGGCGGCGCGGCCGCACGCCGGAGGCTCCCGGAAACGTGGCTGACCGGCTATCGCTGCCCAACTGCAAAGTGCCTCCTTCAACCGAAATCGGACCCGTGATGCTCTGGTTCGCAAGGAACGTGAGGGTACCCGAACCCGATTTCACCAAGCCACTCGTCCCTGCGAAGCCAGCAGGGCCGTCGATGGTGTAGTT
>CAZSDE010000070.1:0-11258 GCA_964605435.1 uncultured Akkermansia sp. | reverse complement strand
CGAGGAAGGTTTCCGTGCTGGGAGCGAGGGTGAAGCTGCGGCTGTAGGTATAGTCCCACTGGCGGAAGCGCCGCCAGCTGATGACATTGACGAGAGCGAAGAGGAGAACCCCAAGGGTGATCTGGACCGCGACATTGAGGCCGATGCGGCCGCGGCGGATGCCCTCTGGACCGGTGGCCGGGGCTGGCGCGGAGGGCTCTGGGGAGGATGGTTCCGGGGTATCGGTCATGAGCCAGGGGGAGTCGGTCAGGATTTCCAGCGGCGGTATTCCAGCACCTGATGGGTGAGCATCAGGATGAGGAGGGTGGCGCTGCAGTAGTAGACGATGGGCCGGGTATCGATGAGACCGGAGGCGAAGGATTCGATATGGCCCTTGATGGCGACGTAGTCCATGATGGGTCGGAATTCCTGATGATCCTGAGCCTGCTGCATGATGAAGACGCCGCCGAGGAAGTGGAGGATGATGAAGGCGAAGCCGAGGATGGCTGCGATGATCTGGTTGCGGGTGAGGGCGGAGGCGAGGCAGCCGAGCGCGAGGTGAAAGAGGCCTGTGACGAAGAGGATGAGGTAGCTTCCGCCGAGGGCTCCGCGGGGAATTTCAACGCGCCCGCGGAGGACCCATGTGAGGACGGCGAAGTAGAGGAGGACCGGGAGCCAGAGGATGAGGTAGAAGATGACCGCCGAGAAGTACTTTCCGAGCATGACCTGCCATGTGCGGACGGGGGCCGTGAGGAGGGATTCGAGTGTCCCGAGCTTCTGTTCCTCGGCAAAGAGCCGCATGGTGATGAGGGGAAAGAGGAACGGGTAGTAGAGCCAGAACCAGACCGGCACGAAGGTCCACTGAACGATGCTCTGGTCCTGGGGTTTTTCGCGGAGGATATTGATGGACCAGCTGAAGGAGAGTCCGCAGATGGCCATGAACATGGCGAGGACGACCCACGCGACCGGCGAGAGGAAGAACGAGCGGAGTTCCTTGGAGAGGAGGATGAGAAAGGTGCGCATGCCGGACGGAGACGTAGGGCTTTTTCTTAAATGTCTGGCTTCCCGGTGGCAAGCTCTCGTTTCCCGTCAGGCCGGTGGAAGCGCAGCGCTGATCAGTCACGCTGGGTGATTTCCACGAAGACGTCCTCGAGGGTCGCCTGATTGGCGCGGAGTTCGCGCAGCGGCCAGTGGCGGGCGCGCGTGAGCGTGGCGATTTCCTCGCGGGGGTCCGCTCCGGTGTCGAGCCGGACTTCGAACTGCGTCCAGCCACTGCTGCCGGCCAAGGGGATGGCGGCGGCACGGCGGATGCCCTGGATGGCCTGAAGGGAATCGATGACTTCTTCGGAGGGGGCCTTCAGTTCGACGGTGAGGATGCCGGCCGAACGGCTGCTGCGGGCGAGGTTTTCCGGGGTATCGTCGGCGCGGATGCGGCCTTTGTGGATGATGATGACGCGGCGGCAGACCATTTCGACCTCACTGAGGATGTGGGTGGAGAGAAGGATGGTGTGTTCCGTGCTGAGCTGGGCGATGAGGCTGCGGACCTGGCGGATCTGATTGGGATCGAGGCCGTTGGTGGGTTCGTCGAGAATGAGGAGGCGCGGGCGGTGCACGAGGGCGTCGGCGAGCCCGAGGCGCTGGCGGTAGCCCTTGGAGAGGCTGCCGACGATTTTCCGCTGCACGTCGCGCAGGCCGGTGAGTTCGGTGACACGGCCGACATTCTCGCGGATGGCGCGGCCGCGGAGGCCCTTGAGGGCGGCGCGGAAGTCGAGGTATTCCGAGACGCGCATGTCGTCGTAGAGCGGGACGCTTTCCGGCATGTAGCCGATTTCCCGGCGGGCCCGGATGGAGTCGCTGAACACGTCGTGTCCATTGACTCTGGCTGAGCCGAGGGTGGCCGGGAGATAGCCCGTGAGCATGCGCATGGTGGTGGACTTCCCTGCTCCGTTGGGGCCGAGGAAGCCGACCACTTCACCGCGGCCGACCTCGAAACTGACGTCGTCCACGGCGGTCCGGCCGACAAAACGCTTCGTGAGGTGGCTGACTTCGATCATGACGGAGAGAGGGTCGGGGCTGACGGGGCGCGGAGGGCGCGTTTCATAGGCGGCGGCGGGGGAATTGACAAGTCCCATTCTCCCGGTGGGGTGAGCGCGCGGCCGGATCGTCGACTGGCGGGATTTCCCGACTTGCCGTGTGGTGAGCAGCCATTATGTGGCAGGGATATGGCGAAGAAACCTGTCGTTCTGATTATCCGTGATGGCTGGGGCATCAATCCGGGGGGCCGGGCGGCGGCTGCGGGCAATGGGGATGCGACCCTGCTGGCGTCGACCCCGTTTCATGACGAACTGTATGCGCAGTATCCATGGAGCCGGGTTTCCGGGAGTGGCGAAGACGTGGGTCTACCCGCCGGGCAGATGGGGAACAGCGAGGTCGGGCACCTCAATCTGGGAGCTGGGCGGATTGTCTATCAGGACCTGACGCGCATCAACAAAGCGATCCGCGACGGTCAACTGGCGTCGCATCCCGTTCTGCAGGAGGCTTTTGCCAAGGCGCGGGGCAGTCGGCTGCATCTGCTTGGTCTGGTCAGTGACGGCGGTGTGCACAGTCATCAGGATCATCTGGCGGCCCTTTGTGCGGAGGCGCAGCGGGCGGGCTGCGGGGATATCATGGTGCATGCGGTCACGGATGGGCGGGACACTTCGCCGACGAGTGGGGCGGATTCGCTGGCGGCGGTGGAGGCGGCGCTGGAGCCGACCGGGGCGCGCATTGCGACGGTGATTGGGCGGTATTATGCGATGGACCGCGATCAGCGCTGGTAACGGAACAAGCTGGCGTGGGATGCGATTTTTCTGGGCCGGGGGGCGGTGACGGCAGGCAAGCCATCGGCCGCGGTGCGGGCGGCCTATGCGGGCGAGCCGCGGGGCGATGAATTCCTGCTGCCGATGATCTTCAGTCATGCTGATGAAGTGCGGCTGCGGGATGGCGATGTGTTGCTGTGGTTCAATTTCCGGGCAGACCGGGCGCGGCAGCTGACGGAAGCGCTCATGGACCCTGAGTTTGGGGGTTTTGAGCGGGAGATTGCGCCGAAGATTTCGTGCTACACGCTGACCGAGTACAGTCAGGCCTATGAGGCGCTTGGGGTACGGACGGTGTTTGCGCCTGAGAACATGACTGGGATTCTCGGGGAGGTGCTGGCTGGGGCGGGTTTGCGGCAGCTGCGGGCGGCGGAGACCGAGAAGTTTCCGCATGTGACCTTCTTCTTCAATGCGGGGGCGGACGCTCCCTTTCCTGGGGAAGACCGGTATCTGGCCGTGAGTCCGAAGGAAGTGCCGACGTACGACAAGAAGCCGCAGATGAGCGCGCCCGATCTGGCTTTCGAGGTATGGCGGAGGCTGGATCAGTATGATGCGGTCATCATGAACTTTGCGAATCCCGACATGGTGGGTCACACTGGCGTGGTGGCGGCCGGGGTGCATGCAGTGGAGACCATTGACCTTGGGGTTCGTCTGATTGTGGAGAGGACCCTTGCGCTGGGTGGCAAGTGTCTCATCACCGCCGATCATGGAAACTGCGAACAGATGCGCAATCCTGACGGGTCGCCGCACACCGCGCACACGACGAATCCGGTGCATTGCCTTTATGCGGCGGCGGATGCGACTGAATACACGGTGCGCGACGGCATTCTTGCGGACATTGCGCCCACTCTGCTGGCGATGCTTGGAGTTCAGCAGCCGGCCCAGATGACGGGGCGGTCGTTGCTGGAAAAAAAAGCCTGAGAAATCAGGAATCGGCCAGCGTGGTTTCGATCTGGGCCTGCCATGCGGCGGCGGCTACGGCCGGGCTGGTGTGATCCGCGGGGTAGAGGATGCCGCGGGAGACATTGATGACTGGGGGGGCGAGGCGGCCTGATCCGCGCAGGGCGGCGAGGTCGCCTCCCTGGGCTCCGAGGCCCGGGATGAGGAGCGGGGCGTCCGGGAGGGCAGGCAGGATATCCGGATCTGCGTTGGTGAGACCGACGACGAAGCCCACGTCGGCGGGTGCTCCAGCCGCGCGGCGGGCCATGTCACCCACGAGTTCGAAGACCCTGCGGCCATCGGCGAGCGTCTGTTTTTCGATATCGGCAGCTCCTTTGTTGGAAGTGACTGCGAGCAGGTAGAGTCCCCTGCCCTCGCAGGCCAGGAATGGCTCGAGGGAATCGAAGCCGAGGAATGGATTGAGCGTGATGGCGTCGGCTCCGAGAGCATCGAAGGCGGCGCGGGCATAGTATTGCTGGGTCTCTCCGATGTCGCTGCGCTTGGCGTCGAGGATCACTGGAATGTCTCCTGGAATGGCTGCGATGACTTCCTCGAGGATGGCAATGCCGCGGGAGCCCATGGCCTCGAAGTAGGCGCTGTTCGGTTTGAAGCAGGCTGCGTGAGGCGCTGTTTCCGCGATGATGCGGAGGCAGAAATCGCGCACAGGTTCGCCGCCGGGCGTGGGCCGGGGGTCGAGACCGACGCAGAGGTGTGACTTCGCCGAGGCGATGCGGGCGCGGAGTTTGTCGAGGTAGCGCATGGGGAGGAATCGGTATCAGATCCGGTCGAGGAGGAGGCGGTGGCCGAGCATGACGGCGGCGATGCTGCCTTCGAGGGATTGTCCGGAGAATGGCGAATGGCGGCCCTTGCTGCGGGAGGTGACTGGGTCGACGAGCGTGGGTTTCCGGGGGTCGAAGAGGACGGCATTGGCGTCGCTGCCGTCTGCGATGACCGGCTCCGGCAGCCCGAGGATGCGGCGGGGCGCGGTGGCGAAGCGGGCGACCAGCGTGGTCCAGTCGAGCCGTCCCGTGCGGATGAGTCGGTCGTGCAGGACGGGGAGCGCCGTTTCGAGTCCGGTGGTTCCGAACGGGGCCGAGGCGAAGTCGCGTTGCTTCTCGAATTCCGTGTGGGGCGAATGGTCCGTGGCGATGACGTCGATGGTGCCGTCGGCGAGGGCTTCGAGGAGGGCAGCGGCATCGCTGGCCGGGCGCAGCGGTGGACGGACTTTGCAGGCCGTCCGGTAATCGCCGACAGCGCCATCCGTGAGCACGAGATGGTGCGGAGTGACGCCGGCCGTCACGGCGAGACCGGCCTGCTTGTAGCGGCGCAGAATGGCGACGCCTTCGGCGGTGGTGACGTGGAGAATGTGCAGTCGGCCGCCGCAGCTCTGGGCAAGGCGGAGGTCGCGGGCGAGACCGATTTCTTCCGCGCAGGGGTGCAGGCCCGGGAGGCCGAGCGAGCAGGAAACGGCGCCGTCGTGCATGGTGCCGCCCGAGGAAAGTTCGCGGACATCGCCGAAGGTGGCGACGAGTCCACCGAGGTCGCGGGCGTACTGCAGGGCCCGGCGGAGCAGAACCGGGCTGGCAACGGGGTCCGGGTCATCCGTGAAGAGCCGGGCTCCCTCGCGGAGCATGCCGCCGATTTCCGCGAGTTCCTGACCGGCGCGGCCTTTGCTGAGGCATCCGGCGGCTGCCATGGGGATGGGGGACTGGCGGGCGGCCATGTCGAGGACGCTGCGGACCATGCCCGGGTTATCGACCGGGGGAGAAGTATCCGGCATGAGCAGGAGGCCCGTGAAGCCGCCGGCGATGGCGGCGGCGGCTCCGGTCGCGAGGGTTTCCGCATCTTCGCGGCCCGGCTCGCGCAGGTGGGCATCGAAATCGAACAGACCCGGCAGGAGGATTCTGCCCTCGCCGGGAACCGTACGGACTCCGCTGGTGGGCGGGGCCGCTGGAAAGTGCCATTTTCCGTCGCTCCAGAGAACATCGGCGACACGGGGACCGGTGCCGTCGCCGGGCACGACCGTCACCTGCTGGAAAAAGAGGGCATCACTCATGGCTGCTGCTGGGGTATTAGGAAACCCCGCCGTCCGGCGCAAGGGGCAAAGGCCGCAGCGGGAACGGTCCTGACAGAATCTTGCGCTGTTCCGTGGTTCATGATAGATGCAGGCGCATGCAGAATTCCTCCGTATCTCCGTTCACGCTTGCTCTGGCGTCGCATCTTGGCCGCCATTGGATCTGGCTCCTGCTGCGGGGTTTGCTCGCGGTCGTCTTTGGAATTCTGGCCTTCCGTCATCCGGTTGCGGCTGGACTGTCGCTGGCGCTGCTGTGGGGGGCGTGGGCACTGGCGGAGGGCGTGGTGCTGCTGATTACGGCGTGGCAGGCGCGGGGTTCGGGTCGGAGCGTCTGGCCACTCGTGGCCATGGGAATACTGGGCGTCGCAGCCGGCGTGCTCACGCTGCTGGTTCCGGCGGCGACAGCCACGGCCCTGCTGGCCATGATTGCCGCCTGGTCCATGGCGACCGGTGTGCTGACGATCATCACGGCCATCCGGATCCGGAAGGAAATTGAAGGGGAATGGCTGCTTGGTCTGTCCGGGCTGCTTTCCGTGGTTTTCGGGGTGGCGGTCCTCGTGAATCCGACCGCGGGTGGGGTCACCATTGTGTGGCTGATTGCGGCGTGGGCGGTGCTCATTGGGATTCTTCTCATCTTCTTTGCGGTGCGGGTGCGCGGCCTTGCGCGGCAGATCGGCGAGGCTAAGTAGGGAGCTGTCGTCCGAAACTTCCCATGCATGTGCCGCTGACCATTCCTCTGCTGTTCCGGGAGTCGTGCCTGCGGCTGGCGGGGCTGGGGAAGGAATTGGCGGGCAACAAGTGGCTGGTGGCTGCAGGTGGCGTGGCGCTCATGGGGATGGTGCGCTGGATGGACCAGTCCGGCCCGCCCGGGATCATAGCACTCTCGCCGCTGCTGGCTGCCGGCATGCTGCTCGGAACCATCCTCGCGGGAATGGTCCTGCCGTCCGTGCGGAAAGGCGCGCGGCAGCGCTGGATCGATGAACAGCGGTCTGCGTTTCTGGAGCGGAATTCCCAGTTGTTCGCGAGTCTCTCGCCGCAGGGCCGGGAGCGCTACAACCGGATGCATGAACGGGTGGCGCGCCTTGCCGATCTGACCCCGCAGGCCCAACCTGGACCGCTGGGACCCGGGGAAAACCTTCTCTGGCTGTATCTGAAACTGCTGATCGCCCGCGATCACCTCGACGATTCCGCGAGGCTCGGCAGCATGGAATCGCTCGAGCAGGAACGACCACAGCATTGACCTGCTGGAGCAGCGGCTCACGACCGCACGCATGCGTGGTGGCCGGATGGACGAGATCGAAGCCGACATGGTGAGGATCGAGCACCAGTTGGCACTGCTGTGCGAGCGGGCGGCCCAGCATTCTGCCCTCGGCGATGCCGCCGTGCGCATGAACCTTGTCACGACCAGTGCCGAACCCCTTGCCGACGACCTGCCGGGGGGCTCGCTCATCAATGAACAGGAAGCCTTTCTGGCTCGCTGCGCCGGCGGCTGACGGGAGAGCGTCGCGCGGTCGCGATTGCACCCGGCTCCGCTGCGGCGACTGGCAGAGGCATGCGAGCAGATTCCCTACCTCCGGCGATTGGCGTGATTGGCGGCAGCGGCCTTTATGATTTCGAAGGATTCACCGACCGCAGCGAACATGTGGTCGATACCCCGTGGGGACCGCCCTCCGATGCCATCATGGGTGGTGAATTCGCGGGCCGACGCTTGTACTTTCTGCCGCGGCACGGGCGGGGTCACCGCATTCTGCCAACCGAACTCAATCACCGCGCGAATCTGTGGGCGCTGCGGTCGCTCAATGTCCGCTGGGTGATCTGCGTGACCGCGGTGGGCAGTCTGCGGGAAGAATATCATCCGCGCGACATTGTGCTGCCCGATCAGTTCTTCGACCGCACGAGTCAGCGGGCCGGGCATACCTTTTTCGGTGCGGGCATCGTGGCGCATGTGGGCTTCTCCGATCCGGTGAGCGGGGGCCTGCGCAGCCTGCTGCACGAGGTTTGCGTGGCCCAGGGCCGGCGGGTCCACCATGGAGGCACCTATGTCTGCATGGACGGTCCGGCCTTTTCGACCCGGGCCGAAAGCGAGACGAACCGGCGGCTGGGATTCGATGTGATCGGGATGACCAATCTGCCCGAGGCCAAGCTGGCGCGTGAAGCGGAGATGGCGCTGGCGACGCTCGCGATGGTGACTGATTACGACTGCTGGAAAGCCGATGAGGAACCGGTGAGTGCACAGACGGTGGGCGGGCATCTCATGGCGAACGCAGCCGCGGCGCGCGACATCATTGCGGCGGTGCTGCCCCGCATTCCAGCAGAACCCGGATGGCCGGAGCACCGGGCCCTCGACCATGCCATCATGACCCCGCGCGACCTCTGGCCGCAGGAGACGGTGACGCGGCTGGAACCCCTGCTGGGACGGTTTCTGGCCTGAGCGGCCTCAGCCCTTCCCGGTGGCCATGGCCGCCGCGTGAGAACGCCAGCCACCCGAGAGGTTGTGAGCATCGAAGCCCTGCTGCCGGAGGAGCCGGACGGCATTGTGGGCGCGCAGCCCGACCCCGCAGTACACGTGCAGTGTCCGCCCGCGCGGAAGCTCCGGCCATTGCTGACGCAGTGTGCTGAGTGGGAAATTGACCGCATCATCCGCGTGACCTTCCTCGAATTCATCCGGTTCGCGCACATCGACAAGGAGGGCTCCGTCTCGTGGCGCATGCCAGTGCGTCAGCGGACTGAGGCCCTCGATGGCGTTCACGGCGGCCATGCCCGCGATGTTCACGGGATCCTTGGCTGATCCGTACTGCGGAGCGTAGCAAAGTTCCGCCTCCGCGAGATCATGCACGGTCCCTCCCATCTGAAGGAAGACCGCAAGGACATCAATGCGCTTGTCCGTGCCGTCGCCCCCCACCGCCTGAGCCCCGAGGAGGAGACCATCCGATTTCCGGAAGAGCACCTTGAGATGCATGACCGACGATCCCGGGTAGTACGTCGCATGATTGGCCGGATGAAGGTAGACCTTCTCGAAATCCGTGATGCCCGCGCGCTCGAGTGCCTTTTCCGAGGCTCCTGTGCAGGCCACCGTGAGTCCCAGCACGCCACAGACGGAAGTCCCCTGCACCGGCCCGAAGCGGGCAGGATGACCACAGATGGAAGCAGCCGCAATGCGCGCCTGCCGATTCGCAGGACCAGCCAGCGGAATGAGAGCCGGTTGCCCGCTCACGCGGTCGGTCACCTCGATGGCATCGCCGACCGCCCAGATGGCTGGATCGGAAGTCCGCAGCGAAGCATCCACCTGAATCCCGCCGCGGGGGCCGAGGGTGAGACCCGCCGATTTCGCAAGCGCCGTTTCCGGCCGGACACCGATCGAGAGAATCACCATATCCCCCTCGTGAACTCTCCCGCCGGCCGTGTGAACCGCCAGACCGCCGGATTCCGTCTGGTGGAAGGATGCCACACCATCGCCGAGGGCGAGCCGGATTCCCTTGCTGCGCAGGTGCTCGGCCACCCACCATGCCATCTCCGCATCGAGCGGCGGCATGACCTGCGGAAGCATTTCCAGCACCGTGACCTCGATCCCCATGAGGTGGAGATTCTCGACCATTTCGAGGCCGATGAAGCCCGCTCCCGCAACCACCGCACGCTTCACCTTGTGCTGCTGAATCCATTCCCGGATGCGCCGGACATCGGGAATATTCCGCAGCGTCAGGATTCCCGGCTGATCAATGCCCGGCAGCGGCGGCCGCACCGGCGAGGCACCGGGCGAAAGCACAAGTGCGTCATAGCGTTCCGTCTGCTCGCTGCCATCCGCAAGCCGCACCGTCACTTCCCGCGCCGCCGCATTGATGGCGACCACCTCGTGCCCCGTGCGGACCTCGATGCCATGGCGTTCCCGGAAGAGCCGGGGCGATGCCACCGTGAGCGATCCCTCATCGGGAATCACATCGGAAACATGATAGGGAAGACCGCAGTTCGCGAACGACACAAAGGGCCCTCGCTCCAGCATGACAATTTCCGCTTCCGCGTCGAGCCGCCGCAGCCGAGCCGCCGCTGATGCTCCACCCGCCACGCCACCGATGATGAGAATCCGTTTCTTCATGAGAACAAAGGGCACAGGAAATCAGGAACAGCAGGACCCACTCGAACAGCCGGCATCAGCCACAGCCTTCCGCGGAGCCTGATTCCATGGCATCTTCGCCATGAGCAGCGCCAGCGGGCAGAATCCCGTGGCTCCCGCCATGATGAGCCCAGCCCCGGCAAACATCGAAAGCCAGACCCAGCGGGGATCCTTCGTCAGCGCAAGAATCCCTCCAGCCAGCGCCATCGCCCCAATCACCAGAAAAACCTGCCGCTGCAGCGGCAGCCCGCCACCGGCCCCACGCTCCACCGGCATTCCCGCCTGCTGCCATGCCGCGACCCCGCCCTCCAGTACCACCGCATCAACCCCCGCCGCCTCCAGCTGCTCGGCCGCCCGCCGCGCCCGCATGCCCGACTGACAAACCACCACACAGCGCTGCCCAGCCAGCGATTCCCGCAGCGACACCGCATCCAGCTGATCCAGCGGAATCAGCCGCGACCCCGCAATGTGCACCGACGCATATTCCCCAGGAGTCCGCACATCCACCAGATGGCAATCCTTCAGTTCAGGTACCGCTCTCGCTGCAATCGTCTTCGGCATCGTCTTGGTCAGGTTATGGGTTCGAGTTAAAGTGAGTATATGCGCATTGAGGAATCCGCAAGCGGAGACAGACCGGAATTCCACCGCCACTTCCCCGAGTTGCACGCAAAGCTCCCGCGGACCATGGTTTCCCATGAAAGTCGAGCACATCTACCTCAGTGCGGAGCACAACTACTTCGGCCATCACGGGAAGCCGGCAGGCCGGGCTCCGGTCGATGAGGTGGACGAAGCGGAACTGGTAGCCGGAAAAGGAATCCGGGGCGACCGGTTCTTTGGCTGGAAGGAGGATTACAAGGGGCAGATCACGTTCTTCTCCCTGGAAGTGCATGCCGATCTCTGCCGGAGCCTGGGAGTGACGGGCGTCCCGCCGTCGGTTTTCCGGCGCAATGTGATTGTGAGCGGGGTCGATCTCAATGCGCTCATCGGGCAGGAATTCGAGCTGCAGGGAATCCGTTTCGCGGGAGTGTGCGAGTGCAGTCCGTGCTACTGGATGGACGAGGCCTTTCATGCCGGGACCGAGGCTGCGCTCAAGGGCCGGGGCGGTCTGCGGGCGCGCATCATGACCTCGGGAATCCTGCGCCGTGGCTGAACGCCAGCGGGTCGTGCCAGGCTCGATCTGAAAGGGCCCAGAGCGGCAGAGCTACTGTGATGACAGCTGCGCTCCCGGGAAGTCCAATGTTCTACAGGATCCGGCATACGGAGAGCACCCGCTCGTCCTTCCAGATGTCGTCCGGACTGATCG
>CAZSDE010000069.1:0-11264 GCA_964605435.1 uncultured Akkermansia sp. | reverse complement strand
GATCCCGCCAATGGCACTGGCGTGGTGAGTGCCGATGGCACCTTCAGCTATACGCCGAATCCCGACTGGAATGGGGTCGATACCTTCGCGTACCGGGCGATCGACAGCACGGGGAGTTCCGATCCGGCCACCGTGACGATCACGGTGACACCGGTGAACGATCCTCCGGTCGGGCTTGCCGATGCCTACACGACGACTCAGGGGGTGGCCCTGACCGTGAATGCCGCCGACGGCGTTCTGAAGAATGATGCGGACGTTGACCATCCTGCGTCGGCCCTCAGCGCGGTCTCTGCCACCACGCCCAGCAATGGAACGGTGACTCTCAATGCGAATGGCTCATTCACCTACACGCCGACCAGCCTCTATGCAGGTGTCGCCACTTTCACCTACCGGGTATCCGATGGGGCCGCGCAGTCCGCTCCCGTGACCGTCTCGATCACGGTGACGGACACTCCGGACCCTCCGGTGGCGGCTAATGACAGCTACGTGGCCGTGCGCAATACACCTCTGGTGGTAACGGCCCTCACCGGGGGCAGCACCACGGAAGAAGTTCTGCCCTATAAGGCGGCGGACTGGCGCTACTACGATTCTCTGGTGCTCGCCGAGCGGAATCTGGGAACGGCGTGGCGGACCGACGCCTACACTGAGAATGCCAACTGGAAGACTGGCGCTGCCGAACTGGGCTATGGCGACGGCGATGAAGCCACGGTGGTCAATGACAATCCTGATCCGGCCTTTGATTCCGCAGCCGGCGACAAGTTTGCGACTTCCTATTTCCGCCGCCGCGTCAATGTGGCCAATGTCTTCAACATCACGGGGGTCGAGGTTTCCGTGATCTATGATGACGCCCTCGCCTTCTATCTGAATGGCGGACCAGGCAACCGGACCAGCAATCTCCCCGACCTCACCACCATGCCGGAACTCGCATGGGACTACTTTCCGCAGACCAACGTCAACGACAACTCCACCCAGACCTTCAGTCTCCCGGGTTCCGTCCTTCAGGAAGGCTCAAATCTCATCGCAGCCGAAGTCCATCAGAATGGTCCAACCTCCAGCGACCTTTCCTTCGACCTGAGGATGCGGGTGACCCGCGCGGTCGCGGCCAGCCTGCTGGCCAACGATTCCGATCCTGATCCCGGCGAGACGGCGACCCTTGTCGCGGAACTGGTGACGCCCCCGCAGCGGGGATCGGTGCAGATCAATCCGAACGGAACCTTCACCTACACCCCGGAAACTGGCTTCGTGGGAACCGACCTCTTCACTTACCGGGCCCGCGATGCGAGCGGCCGCGTTTCCAATACGGCGACCGCAGCGATCTCCGTGGTGATCGGTCCCAATGCGGCTCCGGTGGCCGTGGCCGATACGCTGACAGTCGCGGAAGATGGCATTCTTGAACTGACCGCTCCGGGGATTCTGGCCAATGATACCGATGCGGAAAACGACCCTCTGACCGCAGCCCTCGCCACTCCGCCGACCCGGGGCACCCTTACGCTGAATGCTGACGGATCGCTGCGTTATACGCCGCAGCCCGACTTCTTCGGGAGCGATTCCTTCACCTACCGCGCCGTGGATTCGCGCCCGTCGACACCGGCAACGGTGACGATCAATGTGACGCCGCTGAATGATGTGCCGGTGGCGCGTGCGGACAATTACGCCGGCGATCCGGGTTCGCCCTTCACGGTGGCCGCTGCGCAGGGCGTGCTTGCGAATGACACCGATGCCGATCCAGGGACTGTACTCACGGCGGAACTGGTGACACCACCCGCCGCGGGCACCCTCGTGCTGAATGCGGATGGTTCCTTCACCTTTACAGCCCCGTCGGGCGGCAGCTACAGCTTCACCTACCGGGCAAAGGATGAGACCTCCGCGTCCGATCCAGCCACGGTGACCATGGTGCTCAATGCCGCGCCCGTGGCCCGTGCCGATGCCCATGAAACCGACGAAGACTCGCCGCTCAGCGTGACTGCCCCCGGAGTTCTCGGGAATGACAGCGATGCCGAAGGCGATGCCATCACAGCGGAACTGGTCAGCGGCCCGCAGCATGGCTCGCTCACCCTGAACAGCGATGGCTCTTTTGCCTACAGCCCATCGGCGAACTTCTTCGGCAGCGACAGCTTTGTGTACCGGGCTGCCGATGCCAGCCGCAAATCGGCTCCCGCCACGGTTTCCCTCACCGTCCGGCCAGTCAATGACGCGCCGGTGGGGGTCGCCGATACCTACGGTGTCCGGGTCGACACACCGATCAGCATTTCCGCCGTCAATGGCGTGCTGCGCAACGACACCGACGTCGACAATGCAACGCTGACCGCGGTCCTCGATACCGCTCCAGAAGCCGGTGAACTAACCCTGCGGCCAGATGGATCCTTCGATTACGCGCCACCCGCGGGTTTCTCAGGCACGCAGACCTTCCGCTACCGGGTCAGCGATGGAACCCTCGAATCCGGTCCGGTCACGGTGACCCTCAACGTGACAACCAATCTGAATACGGTCGTCATCAGCGAAATCATGTACAATCCGCCGGGAGCCAATGGGGTCCTTGAGGAATTCATCGAGATCTACAATTTCGGCGATGCAGCGGTCGACCTGAGTGGCTGGGAATTCACCAAGGGAGTCAATTATGTCTTCCCGTCCGGCCTGCTGCTGGCAGGCAAATCGTTCCTCGCCATCCCAGCCGACCGTGCGGTCTTCGTGACGAAATACGGGGCCGCCGCGGCCGTCACTCCGACTGGCTGGGGACCACTCTCGCGTCTGAGCAACGGTGGCGAACTGCTCCGTCTCAAGAATGCCGAGGATGTGACGGTCGACGAGGTCGAGTATTCCGATTCCGGAGACTGGGCTGTCCGCAAGATCGTCAATGTCTGGGACGCCACCAATACGCCTGGCCGCACCCCGGCGAATGGCCTCGATACGGATCCCGGTCTGGAATGGGTCACCGCCGCGGATCCGGATCCCGAAATCGGAAACCCCGGAGGAGCCTCCATTCAGTTGATCAATCTGGCCATGACCAATGACGCCGGACAGAACTGGTCGGCTGCCAACCCATCGCCCGGTGCCGCCAACGCATCCGTCGCGCGGACGAACAGCGCGCCATTCATCACCGAGGTCCTCCACACGCCGGCGGTGCCCACCCGCACCCAGCAGGTGACCGTGACCGCAAGGATCACGGACGAACTGGCGACGGGCATCAGTGCATCCGTCTACTACCGCACATGGCTGCCATCGGGTACCACCCCGGCGACGGCCTTCGAGGAAGTTCTCATGCGCGACAACGGACTGAGCGGCGACGGGGCCGCCGGCGACGGTGTCTTCGGGACTGTCATTCCCGCCCAGGCCATCAATACGGTCGTCGAATTCTATGTCCGGGCCTCCGATGGCTCGGCCAATGTGAGGGCATGGCCACCTCCGACCCTTGATCTCAATGGAGCGAATCCGCAGCTCAATGCGAACTGTCTGTATCAGGTGAATGAAGAAGTCTGGACGGATCACCGTCCGCTCTATCAGGTGGTCATGACGGGGGCCGACAATGCTTCATGGAATGCCGGACTGGCGGACCGCCAGAGCAATGTCGCTCCGAACTGCACGGTCATTTTCCGACAGGGTGGCGAATATGCGGTGCGCTACCGCGGCGGCATCCGGACCCGCGGCAACAGTTCACGCAGCGATACCCCAGTCAATCTGCGCCTCGATATCCCCGGCGACATTCCATGGAATGGCCGCACGGCCTTCACCATGAACTACAAGTATTCGTACAGTCAGTTCCTCGGCAGCCGTCTCATGGAGGCGGCCGGCGTCCCCAGCGAGAAAGCGGCTGGCGTGGGCATGCGCATCAATGGAGTGAACCGCCTGCTCGATCAGAACACGAACCGGACGTATGGATACTATTGCGATCTCATGCCCCGCGGTGGCGAAACCATCAATGAATGGTTCCCCGACAACAATGACGGCAATGGCTACGGCAAGATCCGCGGCAATGTCCGCTGGGGAACCTCGACCCTGCCAGTCATCGGATCAAATGGCTGGGCCGAAGGCGGCTACGTCAACGAAGGCTGGTGGAAGCAGACCAATGCGCCGCAGAATGACTGGTCGGACCTTCATGCATGGCTGGTGTCGATGAACGCAGGGACCGCGGAAACATTCCACGAAACAATCGCCGGAACTGTCGACATCGACCAATGGTGCCGGTTCCTCGCGATCTCCACGATCATCAATCACGCCGAGACCAACATGGCCAATGGCGACGACGATGATTATTCGGTCTACTTCGGACTGCAGGATCGGCTCTGCCGCATCATTGCGCACGACCTCGACACCTGCTTCAATCTGCGGGCGATCGGGCTTGGCGACGAAGATGCGCCGCCGACCATGACGATTTACCAGTGTACGGCGGCGAACTATCCGACGGATTCCGCGACGCTGCCGCAGATGGACAAGTTCTACCGGAACCCAGTGACCGGCCGGAAGTTCAAGGCGGCCCTGCGGCAGTATCTGGACACGCTCTTCGCGAA
Source organism: uncultured Akkermansia sp. (assembly GCA_964605435.1). Lineage (GTDB taxonomy): Bacteria > Verrucomicrobiota > Verrucomicrobiia > Verrucomicrobiales > V1-33 > V1-33. The sequence goes on along the minus strand of CAZSDE010000069.1, from coordinate 6,759 downwards.
GCCGGCCTTCGATGCGTGGCTCGATACCATGCTCGATCCCCAGTGGCTCACGGCGACTCCGAATCCCGGCGGCGATGCCATCCGGAATCACATCAAGTCGTTCATGGACACGCGGCGGACGACCATCGAGACCTTCCTGCCGAAGGAATTCACGGCCTTCACGACCCTTCCAGTACAGAATGGTTTCCCCCGGACCACCTCCGCCACGAATCTCGGAGCGCTCGGCGGAAAAATCGATCCAGTGCGCACCGCGGAAGTCCGCGTCAATGGGATCCGGGTGACCACGAATCCCTACGGGTCCACTGCGGCTGACGACAACACATGGAGCGCAGGCGGTGCGGTCACGCTGCGTCCGGGATTGAATGCATTGGTCTGCACGGCGCACGATGAAGCGGGTGTGGTCTTCGAACCCCGCACGGTGAACATCTGGTTCGACGCCGCCGGCACGAACCGCAGCGGCACCCTTGCGGCGAGCGAGACGTGGTCGCCCGCGGCAGGTCCCTACAATGTCACTGCGAGCCTGACCGTTCCGAACAACGTGGTGCTCACCATCGAGCCTGGCACCACGGTCTTCGTGGCCTCCGGAGCCGCCATCAACGTTTCGGGCGGTGGCCGCATTGTGGCCGAAGGCACCCCCGCTGCAGGCATCACCTTCACGCGCAATCCTTCCGGCAGCGGCACATGGAACGGAATCGTCATCACGGGAGCCACGGCCGAGCCGAGCCGGATTGGCTATGCAACCTTCGGGCAGAATGGCGATACCGCGGTGCACGCCCGCAACGGAGCAAATGTGGAACTGCGCCACCTCACCTTCCTGAATACAGGAATGCGCTACCTTGAACTGGATGCTTCGTCATTCCGGGTAAGCGACTGCGTTTTCCCGGACAATACGGCCGGATTTGAACCAGTGCACGGCACCGGCGGCATTGCGCCGGGCGGACGCGGTATCATCGAACGCTGCCGCTTCGGCAAAACCACTGGCTACAACGATTCCATCGACTTCACGGGCGGAAACCGGCCGGGCCCCATCCTCCACGTGCTCAACTGCACCTTCGCAGGAAGCGATGACGACATTCTCGATCTCGACAGCACGGATGCATGGATCGAAGGCAATGTCTTCCTGCACGCACACCGCAATGGATCGTCACCGGACAGCGCCAGCGCGATCTCCGGTGGTTCGGACAATGCCGACTACAGTCAGGTCACCGTCATCAACAATCTGTTCTACGACTGCGACAATGCGATCACCATGAAACAAGGGGATCAGCCGCAGGGGGGATCGGGCGTCCTGCTCAACAATACGATTATCCGCACCACGAAAGCCGGTGGCATCGACGGTGGTTCCGGAGTCGTCAATTTCGACGACGACGACTTTGCCGGGGAAGGGAAGGGCTTCTACCTTGAGGGGAATGTCATCTGGGATGCGGAAAATCTGACCCGGAATTATGTGCCGGCCAACAGCCGTCTTGTCATGGTGCGCAATCTCCTGCCGGGGGCCCCGCCGGCCGGCGCCGAGGCCAGCGGCAATGTGGTCGGAACGGACCCGCTCCTCAATCTTTCCCTGATCACGAATCCGGCCACGGCCACCGTGGAACAGGTCATGGCTGCGCTGCGTCCCCAGTCCTGTTCGCCGCTCATCGGAGCAGGCCCGCTCGGAGGGAATCTGGGTGCCGACCTCAGCCGTCCCGGGATCCGGGTGCAGCTGCCGTCCGCCAGCCGCCTGCCTGACTCCTTCAGCATCCTCGCGGGCATGGGCGGCAGTTTCGCTCCGACTGGCCAGCCGGCATGGAACTATGGATATTCCGCCTACCGCTACCGGATCGATGGCGGGGCCGAGAGTCCGGATCTCCCGGTGGGCACACCGCTGCTTCTCAGTGGCCTCGCGCCCGGCGAGCACACCATCGCCGTGCGCGGTCTGCGCGATTCCGGTCTCTGGGAGGAAACGGCTGCGACGATCAATTTCCGGGTCGAACCCGGCATTCCCACAGTCACTTTCAGCGAAGTCCTCGCCGATCCGCTGAGCGGTCCGGATCAGATCGAACTTCACAACTGGGGCAGCGAGCCGGCGGTGCTCGCTGGCTGCCGCATCACGGACGATCCAGCGCTGCCGGATCGCTTTGTGCTGCCGCCGGGGTCGGTGATTCCGCCGGGCGGCTGGCTGGTGATCGACTCCACGCAGAGCGGCTTCGGACTCGACCGCACGGGCGAAACTCTGCGGCTGACGACGGCCACGGGTGCGGTCATCGATGAAGTGCAGTTCGGTCTGCAGATCCCCGGGTTCTCGGTGGCCCGCTCGGGTGGCGCATGGCGCCTTGCGCAGCCAACGCCCGGCGCTGCCAACACGGCTGTCTGCGAAACGACCGCCACCGCCGCGCTGCGCATCAATGAATGGCTGGGATCGAATGCCCTCACGGTCGACAGCGACTTCGTGGAACTCTACAATCCGGACAGCCGGCCTGCCGACCTCAGTGGCTGGCGCATGAGCCAGGATTACCGCAACGAACCTGTGGCCAGTGTCTTCCCGCCACTCAGCTTCATGGCGGGCAAGGGCTACCTGCCGCTCATCGCCGACGGACGACCGGAACTGGGCGCGCATCACCTTCCGTTCAGGGTTTCGCGCATCGCCGATTCCGTGGCTCTGCTCAATCCGCAGGGACAGCCCGTGGACATCATTACGGTCCTCCCGGGCAATCCCGATGTCTCCCAGGGCCGCACCCCGGATGGCGGAACGGCCATCGGCTACCTGCCGGTGCCCACCCCGGGATATTCAAATGCGAGCGACGTTTCTGCCGATGTGACGGTCATCAATGGCCTCCGCATCACGGAACTCATGTTCGATCCGCCGTCGTCGGCCCAGGCGGAATACATCGAGTTCCGCAACATTTCGGCAGCTCCGCTTACCGTGACCGGAGTGAACTTTGCCAGCGGAGTAACCTTCAGTTTCCCGGCACTCGTGATTCCGGCCAATGGCTACGCGGTGATTACCCAGGACCTCGCCAGATTCAATGCACAGTTCCCGGGCGTCGCTGCCGTGCAGTGGACCGGTGGTCGTCTCGATAACAATGGTGAGTCGATCCGCATCGAAACTGCCGCATACGGGCTCGGCATTCTCGATTTCCGCTACGAGGGCAACTGGTTCCCTGCGACCCGCGCGGGTGCCAGCCTCGAAATCATCAATCCCCTGGCAGACCGCACCAGTTGGGACCTGCGCTCGAGCTGGCAGCCAGGCGTGCCGAGTCCCGGCGGTCCTTCGGCCTTCGGCGTCGTGACTCCCCCGGATACCGAACTCGCGGGCGGTGAACCGATGGTCATTGATGCCGTCGTCAGTGCCGGACCGTATGCGGTGGCTGAGGTTTCCGTGGCATGGAGCAACGTGAGCGGTCCAGCCCCGGCAGTCTTCACGGCCCCCAACAGCGGACGCACAAATGTGAACTTCCCACGCCCCGGACGCTACGAAATCCGCCTCACCGCCACCGGTCCAGGCGGCGTGACGTCAGCCGACAGCACAGTGGTGACGGTCACGGAATCGTACGAGCAATGGGCGGCCCGTCTCATGGCAGGGCTGACCGCCGAGCAGCGAACAGCGACAGCCGATCCCGATGCCGATGGCTTCAGCAACTTCATGGAGTTCGCCCTCGGGGGCAATCCACGCCTGTCAGACGCCGCCAGCCTCGTCCGCCTCGTCAATGGATCGCTGCCGCTCAGCATCACATGGACCCGCAATCCTTTCGCGGTTCCGGCTCCCCTGATCCGTCCGGAGGCTTCCAGCGACCTCGTGAACTGGTCGACCGAGGCCGTCGGCTCCGTTCTTGAATCGACCTCCGGCGACCTCGAGACGTGGACGGGCACGGATGCCGCTCCTGCTGGCAGTCCGCAGCGCTGGCTGCGTCTGCGGATCACTCAGCCTTGAGACCGTACCAACTGGCGCGGAAAGCTCTGGGTGGCGGAACCGCTGATTGACCGCAGCGGGTCGCGGCCTTACGGCGCGTGATGATGAGCAAGCGATACTCGATTGGACTCGATTACGGCACGAATTCCTGCCGTTCGCTCCTTGTGGATCTGGAGACGGGCGAGGAACTGGGCAGCGAGGTCTTCGCGTATCCTTCCGGGGAAATGGGCGTCCTCACCGACGCCCGGGATCCGAACGTGGCCCGGCAGAATCCGCAGGATTACCTTGATGGCATGGTGGCGGTGGTCACCGGTGCCGTCGAGCAGGCCCGCCGCAGCGTTGCCGGATTCGATCCGTCCCGCATCATCGGGATCGGGGTTGATACCACGGGCAGTACTCCCATTCCGGTGGACAGCGATGGCACCCCGCTTGGTCTGCTGCCTGAATTCCGCGCCGACCTCAATGCACAGGTCTGGCTCTGGAAGGATCACACCGCTCATGCCGAAGCCGCGGAAATCACGGAACTGGCAGCCCGCATGCATCCGGAATACCTCGCGCGCTGCGGGGGGACGTACTCCAGTGAATGGTTCTGGAGCAAGATTCTGCGCATCCAGCGCTCGGCTCCCCATGTCTTTGCGGCGGCCCACAGCTTCGTGGAGCATTGCGACTGGATTCCTGCGGTGCTCACGGGTCAGCAGGATCCCGCCAAGATGGCACGCAGCGTCTGCGCAGCAGGACACAAGGCCATGTTCAATCCGGAATGGGGTGGCCTTCCGGCGCGCGATTTCCTTTCCCAGCTCGATCCCGGTCTCGCTGCCCTGCGCGACCGCCTCTACCAGCGCGCAAGGACGTCGGATCAGATGGCCGGACGGCTTTCCCCGAACTGGGCGAAGAAGCTCGGTCTGCACACGGGCACGGCGGTGGCCACGGGTGCCTTCGATGCCCACATGGGAGCGGTGGGGGCAGGCATCCGCGAAGGTACCCTCGTCAAGATTCTCGGCACCAGCACCTGCGATCTGATGATTCATCCGAATCAGCAGCCTGTCGGTGACATTCCCGGCCTCTGCGGAATCGTCGACGGCTCGGTCCTTCCTGGATACTGGGGACTCGAGGCCGGACAAAGTGCCGTGGGCGATATCTTCCTGTGGTTCGTCAACCATCTGGTGCCGGACAGCTACGGACGCGATGCGGCCAGCCGCTTCCAGGCGATGGAGCGGGAACTGGCGAAGCTCCGGCCCGGCGAAAGCGGTCTCCTCGCGCTCGACTGGAACAATGGGAACCGCACGATCCTCACGGATGTCCGCCTTAGTGGCATGATCCTTGGACAGACGCTGCACACGACGGCTCACGAAGTGTACCGCGCCCTCATTGAAGCGACCGCTTTCGGGGCGCTCACCATCATCAACCGGTTCGAGGAATACGGGGTGAAAGTGGAAGAGATCATCTGCACTGGCGGCCTCGCCATCCGCAATGCCACCCTCATGCAGATCTATGCCGATGTGCTCGGTCGCCCGATGAAGGTGAGTCAGAGCGAGCAGACCTGTGCGCTCGGGGCGGCCCTCTTCGGTGCCATGGCCGCCGGAGCCGTCGAAAGCGGCTTCGATTCCGTGCAGCAGGCGCAGGAAGCCCTCTGCCGGGTGCGGGATACCGTCTACCTGCCCGACCGCGGGCGGCACGAAACGTACCGGCGTATCTACGCCCTCTACCGGAAGCTGCACGATGCCTTCGGAACGGCTCACTGGCAGGGCGGACTCTCCGATGTCATGAAGGAACTCATCGCGATCCGGGAATCGGTGCGCGGGGCCTGACTGCTGCCGGTTGCCCCCCCCCGCGCCGGCGGAAAAATCGGCGGTGGTGTCCGCGGCAAATGTGCTACCCTGTGCGTCTGACTTGCCATGCCAGTGCTGCAGACATTCCGGAATTATCAGATCGCGCAGGATCCCGAGGGAGCCGCCCTCGAGGTCTGGCGCAGCGGCAGCGAAGTATCCTGCCTCGTCTGGGACAGTGAGAGGCAGCGCTTTGGTGAACTCCATGTGGCCATTGCAGGGGGCGATGAAGCCATCGAAACGGCTGCCTTCCAGGCGCTTGTCCAGAAAGCGGCTGCGCTGCGCCACCCGCACATTCTGCCAGTGCATGAGGGGGGGGAAGACGATGGGGCCAGCTTCTATGTGACCGACCTGCTCGAGGGGGAACGGCTGGAGCCATGGCTGCTCCGGCAGGGGACGCTGCCGCCGTGGCTGGCGCTGCAGTTCCTCTCGCAGGTTGCCTCGGCTCTCTGCGCAGCGGCTCCGCACGCGGAACTGCTCGCCGGGGTCAACCTGCTGCACAGCGGCGTGGTGCTCAGCGGAGACGATCCCTCCGGCTTATCAGTGCGCCTTGCCGACTGGGGATTCACGGCTGCGGTGGCACGCGGCGAAGGCCCGCGCTCCATCGAGAGCCGGGCCATCCGGTCGTGCGGCCAGCTCCTTGGCCGGATGCTGACTGGCGAAGCGGCGGTGGGCGACAGCTCCGTGGAACGGGTCGGGCACCTTCCGGGTGGCGAGGAACTGTCCTACCTGCTCAGCACAGTCTTCCGTCCGGCCATGCCGCACCATCCGAAGACCATGGAGCAGTTTCTGACCCTTGTGGAGCGCTGCCGTCAGGCACTCCATCAGGATCCGGGTTCTGCGCCGGAACTACGGGGAACGGATTGGCGTCCGCGCTTGCCGCTGGCGGCCCATTTTCCGTCTCCCGGGGATCTTGCCGATGCGCTGGCGGATGAATATGTCGTGGATGCCCGAGGCTTCGATGCGGCCTCCCCCTATGCGGTGCGGGCAACGCGGCGGTCGACCCGGCAGCCCGCGCGCGTGCAGCTGCTGCCGCCGTCCCGT
>CAZSDE010000068.1:3510-11299 GCA_964605435.1 uncultured Akkermansia sp. | reverse complement strand
GATTTCTCCCGCAACCTCTCCACATGGGTCGAACTCACGGATGCTCTTCCCGCAACGGGATCGCTCACCGTCTTCGAGGATACGGTCGCTTCCGGCTTCGAGAAGGCCTTCTACCGGGTCCGCGATGTGACCCCGCAGTAAAACAAGCCCTACGCTTCCTCCCCTCTCCGCCGGAGAACGATTCACTGGCCCGCACCTGCTGGCCGGCAGCACCGTTCTCCGGCGGTTTCCCTTTCCACCCCTTTCTCCCGCGCACACACCCATGAATTCCCGGACCGTTTTCCTCCCCGCCGCTGCCCTTCTTCTCACCGCGGCCCCGCTCTGCGCCGCCCCGGACTCGGTCGTCGTCTTCAACGAAGTCCAGTACAACCCAGCCGGAGCCACGGAATCCGGCGAATGGCTCGAGGTCTTCAATCAGATGGGCATCAAGGTCGATGTCTCGGGCTGGCAGATCGATGGCATCGGCTACACGTTTCCAGCGGGCACCATTCTGAATCCCGGCAGCTACGCCGTCGTCGCCAAGTCGCCCACTCAAGGGCAATTCGGACCCTTCCCGGGATCACTCGCCAACTCGGGCGAACGCCTCCGCCTCGTCAATCACAGCGGACGCATGATGGACGAACTGGAATTCCTCGATACCGCCCCATGGCCGCTCGCGGCCGATGGCTCGGGCTGGACCATGGCCAAACGAGCATCCTACACCGCCAGCGGACCACACGCCAACTGGACGGTTTCCGCCCAGCAAGGCGGCACCCCGGGCATCGCCAATTTCCCGGACGCTTCCCTGCCCCCGCCAACCACCCTCACCAAACTCATCCCGGTGAATCAACGCTGGAGGTTCGACGAATCGGGCAGCAATCCCGGAGCGGACTGGGCGAGCACCGTCCACCCCGCCAATCCCCCATGGAAGGAAGGTCCGGGCGCTTTCGCCTACGAAACGAGCACCATGAGCTTCCCCACAGGAACCGTCCTCGCCTTCCCGGGACTCAACAACCCGTACGTCACCACCTACTACTTCGAAACGGAATTCGAGGTGACCGCCGCCAACCTCGCTGACCTCAAATCGCTCCGGCTCCGCCACGCAGTCGACGACGGTGCCGTCTTCTACCTCAATGGGACGGAAATCTTCCGCCACAACCTCCCGCAGGGTCCCATCACCCCGGCCACCTTTGCCACGGTCAATACGGAAGCCCTCGCGCTCTCGGCAGCCACGCCCGTGCCGTTCCAAGCCCTCCGCATGGGCACGAACCGCCTCTCGGTCGAACTCCACCAGTACGCCCTCGGCAACAGCGACGCCGTCTTCGCCTGCGAACTGGAAACCGAAAACCTCATCCCCCAGCCGGGCGCTCCCCCATCGCTCCGCTTCTCGGAAATCACCACGGCGTCGGCGTCACCGTACTGGATCGAACTCACCAACACCGGTTCATCTCCCGTCAGTACCGAAGGCCTCGTCATCGCCGCAGGATCGGACCCGGCCCGGCAGTTCACCCTGCCAGCCGGCACCATCGAACCCGGCGGCTTCCTCGTCGTTCCCGCGTCTGAACTCGGATTCTCCCCGGCCGACGGCGAAAAACTCTTCCTCTTCACGGCGGGCCGCGCCGCCCTCGTCGATTGCCAGGAACAAACAAACCGACTCCGCGGTCGAGCCCCGGAACGCAGCGGCGCATGGCTCTACCCAGCCTCCGCCACCCCCGGTGCCGCCAACCGCTTCGAGTTCACCGACGCCATCGTCATCAGCGAAATCCAGTACAATCCTCCCGTCCTCGCCCCGGTCCCGGAAACGCCAGCCACCTTCCAGTCGGTCACCCTCATCAATCATGCCGAACCATGGCGCTACAACGCCGCCGATGAAAGCCTCCCCGCCGACTGGGCGGCCACACCCCACCCCGTGGAAGGAAACTGGCTGAGCGGCAATGCCCCCATCGGCTACGAAACCGCCGCCCTGCCCGTCCCGCTCGCCACACCGCTGGCCACGTATTCCCCCACCACGGTCACCTACTACTTCGAACGCGAGTTCGAACTCTCCCCCGCACAACTCGCCGCCGCGGATTCCATCGAAATCACCCACCTCATCGACGACGGTGCCGTCTTCTACCTCAATGGCACGGAACTCGCCCAGCGCTTCAGCATGCCAGCAGGCCCCATCGGCCCGGAAACCCTCTCCACCCCCGGCGTCGGCGACGCCACCCTCGTCAGCATGGTCCTTCCCAAAACCGGACTCGTGGCCGGCACCAACCGCCTCTCCGTCGAAGTTCATCAGAACGCCACCAGCAGCAGCGACCTCGTCTTCGGCCTCAAACTCGACCTCCGCACACTCGTCTCCCCCGCCATCCCCGGCCAACCCCTCCGCAAGTCGGATAACAAATGGATCGAGATCGCCAACCGCAGCACGCAACCCGTCGACCTCACTGGATGGGACTTCGGCAGCGGAATCGACTTCGCCTTCGCCCCGGGCACATCCCTCGCCCCCGGCGAACACGCGTGCATCGCCTTCAATGCCGCTGCCTTCTCCAAGGCCTACCCAACCGCCCGACTCCTCGGCACCTTCACGGGCTCCCTCTCCGCCACCAGTGACCGACTCGAACTGCGCGACGCCCGCCGCAACCCTGCCGATGAAGTCCGCTACTTCGACGGAGGCTACTGGCCGGAATCCCCGGACGGCGGCGGCACCACCCTCGAACTGCGCGACCTCCGCGCCGACAATGCCGCCCCCGGCGCATGGTCGGCCAGCAATGAAGCCAGCCGCACCGCATGGAAAACCTATACCTACCGCGGCACGGCCGCCGCTTCCAATGGCCCGGATTCCCAATGGATCGAATTCAACATGGGCCTCCTCGGCGCAGGCGAAATCTGGTTCGATGACTTCAGCATCATCGAAGCACCCTCCACTACCGCTGTCCAGAAACTGAACGACACCGGCTTCGACAACAACGCAGCATGGCGCCTCCGCGGCAACCACCGCCGCGGCAGCGTCATCGCTGAACCCGGCAACCCCACCAACAAAATCCTCCGCCTCGTCGCCACCGGCCCCACCGAACACATGCACAATCAGGTGGAGACCACCCTCAAAAGCTCGGTGGTCAATGGCCGGGAATACGAAATCTCCTTCCGCGCCCGCTGGATCTCGGGTTCCCAACAGCTCCACTCCCGCCTCTACTTCAACCGCCTTGCCCGCGTCACAACCATCGACCGGCCCTCGGACGGCGGTACCCCCTCGGCCCCGAATTCCACCGCAGTCGCCAACGCCGGCCCCACCTGCACGGGCATGATCCACTCGCCCGCCGTCCCCGCCGCCAGCCAACCGCTCACCGTCTCCGCAGCCGCCAGCGACCCCGACGGCGTCGCTTCCCTCACCCTCCTCTACTCGGTCAATGGCGGAGCCTTCCAGTCGACCCCCATGACCGCCTCCAGCCCAGGCCAGTACGCAGGCATCATTCCCGGCCAGGCCGCCGGTGCCGTCATCCAGTACTACCTCCGGGCCACCGACAGCACGGGCACCGACGCCCTCTGGCCGACCGCCGGACCGGATTCCCGTGCCCTCTGCAAAGTCAATGACAACACGGCCGCCACCAACGGATGGCACAATTTCCGCATCATCACGACCAATGCCGACCGCACCCTCATGCACACGGCCACGGAAGTCATGAGCAATGACCGCATCGAAGCCACCGTCATCGACCGCGAAGGCGACATCTACTACAACGCAGGCGTCCGCCTCAAAAGCAGCGAACGCGGCCGCAATCAGACAGGCCGCGTGGGCTACAATCTCGACTTTCCCTCGGATGGTCTCTTCCGCGGAGCCCACGGCGGCGTCGCCGTCGACCGCTCGGAAGGCCAGGCTCCCGGCCAGCGCGAACTCCTCTTCGACATGATGATCTCGAATTCCGGCGGCCCCATCAGCCGCTACAACGATTTCATCAAGATCCTCGCCCCCAATCAGGCCCTCACAGGCGGTGCCGTCCTCCAGATGGCCCGCTACGAAGACGTCTTCCTCGACGAACAGTTCGAAGATGGTTCGGATGGCAAACTGTACGAATACGAACTGGTCTACTACCCCACTACCACCAGCAACGGGACCCCCACCGGAGCGAAACTTCCGGAACCGGATAACGTCATGGGCGTCAACGTCACAAACCTCGGCGACGACAAGGAACGCTACCGCTGGCACTTCCTCAACAAGATCAACCGCGAGGAGGACGACTTCTCCCCCATCATCCGCTACTGCAAGCTCTTCAGCACCTCGGGAGCCGCCTTCGAAGCCGCTCTTCCATCGGTCATCGACCTCGACACATGGTTCCGCGGCATGGCCTACGCCGTCCTCACCGGAGCAGGCGACAACGCAGCAGCCGGCGACCAGCACAACGGAATCTACTATGCCCGACCCGATGGCCGCATCGTCTTCCTGCCGCACGACATGGATTTCTCCTTCAGTGAAACCCGCAGCATCACAGCCAATCCCCAGTGCGCTACCCTCACCCAGTCGCCCGCACGCCGCCGCCTCTACTTCGGCCACCTCCACGACATCATCACGACGACCTACCACAATGCCTACATGTCGATCTGGACATCGCACTTCGCCGCGCTCCACCCGCAGCAGGACTGGGCCGCGGAACTGACCTACATGACGAACCGGTCGAACAATGTCCTCACCCAGATCCGCTCGGCCATTCCGCAGACGGCCTTCGCCATCACCACCCCTGGACCGCTCAGCGTCAATGGCAGCACGGCCACTCTCACGGGCACCGGCTGGGTCAATGTCCGCAGCATCCGCATCGCAGGCAGCATGGAACCCCTCAGCGTCACATGGACCGCCAACAGCACATGGCAGCTCAAGGTTCCCGCCACCCCGGGTTCCCGCACGGTCACCCTCGAAGCCATCGACTTCAGCGGCAAACTGATCAGCTCGGCTTCCATCGTCATCGAAAACACATCACCCGTGGAACCGGCCTCGTCAGCCAATCTCGTGGTCTCGGAAATCATGTACCACCCCGCCCCGCCATCGCCAGCCGAACTGTCCGCCGGCTTCACCGACGCCGACCAGTTCGAGTTCATCGAACTCATGAATGCAGGCAAAGCCCCGGTCAGTCTCGACAATGTCCGCTTCACGGACGGGATCGCCTTCGCCTTCGCCCCCGGCAGAACCCTGCCTCCCGGTGGCCGTACCCTTGCAGTGCGCGACCGCGCGGCCTTCGTCTTCCGATATCCCTCCGCAGCGGCCTCCATGGCCGACGGTGCCTTCACGGGCGGCACCGGCCTCAACAACAATGGGGAAACCCTCACCGTCGTGGGAGCCGATGGCTTCGTGATCCGTTCGTTTGCCTACCGCGATTCCGCTCCATGGCCCACCACTCCGGACGGCAGCGGCCCCAGCCTCGTCCTCATCGCCCCAGCCTCGCTCCCGGACCACTCCATCGCTGCAAACTGGCGCGCCAGCACCGCAGAAGGCGGAAATCCAGGCAGTGGCGACGCCATCCCATTCACTGGAAACCCGGCCGCCGACGAGGACGCGGACGGCCTTTCCGCACTCATGGAATACGCCCTCGGCTCCAGCGACAATGCGCCCGACCCCACCCGGCTCCCCAGTGCCACCCTCACGCCCGACGGCTTCATGGAATTCACCTTCACCAGAAATCCAGCCGCGGAAGACGCCACCCTCACGGTCGAATCGTCCCCCAACCTCCTCGCATGGACCACCGGCGGCTTCGTCATCGTCTCGGAAATTCCCCAGCCCGACGGCTCCCTCACGGTCACCGCACGCTCCCTCAACCCAGCCACAGGCGCCCTCTACGCCCGACTCAAGGCTGCGCTCCGCTGAGCTGTTCCCGGGACCGCCGGACGACCCGGAACTTCAGTTCCCGGTACTCGTCCGCATGGCCTGCACGAGCAACTGCACATGCGTTTCGCCGCGGAACGTGTTGCGGTCGACATAGAACGCAATGTCCCATGGCGGCGGCGGCAGGGGGTCGTGCGCCCCATTGAACCAGATGCCACCCTTGACCGTTCCATCCTGGTAGAATTCGAATTTCCAGTGCCGCTCACGCAGCAGTTTCGGATCGTTCACCGGCTGTACCCCGCGGGCCAGAAAAACCGGACGCGCGTTCCCCTGACCGAACGGCTGCAGCAGTTCGTAGGCGTCAAGGAACTCAAGGGTCAGGTCCGCCAACCTCGTTTCGGCATCGAGATAAAGCTTGGGCTCGAGTTCACTGCCGCGGATCTGGGAACGGATGTGCTCGTGAAACCTCACGGAGAATTCCGCCAGCCGGTCCCGGTGCAGCGAAAGTCCAGCGGCGGCATCGTGCCCACCACCGGCCAGCAGAAGGTCACGGCAGGCATCAAGGGCCGCCACCAGCGACAATCCTTCCACAGACCGTCCACTGCCTTTGCCCAGTCCGTTCTCATCAACCGCAATCACAAACACAGGCCGATGATAGCGCCGCGTCAGACGGGCGGCCACAATCCCCACCACCCCCGGATGCCAGCCTTCCGATGCCACCACAAGGCCGGCATGACCTTCCGACGCCAGCACGTCAGCCAGCGATTGCGCCTGCTGCTGCATGAGATGCTCCACTTCCTGACGTTCCCGGTTCTGACGGTCGAGCGCGGTCGCCAGCGCCACCGCTTCGTCACGGTGCCCGCTCAGCAGAAGATCAAGGGCCGTCTGTGCCGTGTCGAGCCGACCAGCCGCATTGAGCCGCGGTCCCAGCCGGAATCCCAGGTCCATGCTGTCGAGGGGCGACTTGACCCCGGCCACTTCAATGAGCGCCGCCAGCCCAGGCCGCTTCCGCAATTCCAGTTGCTCAAGCCCCTTGCGCACAAAGATCCGGTTCTCATCAACCAGCGGGACAATGTCCGCCACGGTCGCCAGCGCTACGATATCAAGCTGCGACTTCAGATCGAGCGCCGGATTCGGCCGCCGCTTGACCATGGCATGCCCCAGCTTGAAAACCACGCCGGCACTGCACAGGAAATGAAAGGTCGACCCCAGCTTCGGGTTCACAAGGGCAGCGCACCGCGGCACCCGGTTAGGATCGGGTTCATGATGATCAAGGATGATCAGCTCGATGCCCTGCGATGCCAGCCACTCGGCTTCCCGGTTCGCCGTGGTGCCGCAGTCGACGGCCACCAGCAGATCGACACCGCCATCTTCAAGGCAGCGCTGCAGACCTTCCGGAGACAATCCGTATCCTTCTTCCATCCGCAGCGGCAGAAAGCAGCGCGGCTCGAGACCATACGCCCGCAGCACGGTGCGGAGCAGGGTGAGCGACGACACCCCATCGACATCGTAATCCCCGTAAAGCACCACGCGTTCCCTGCGGTCGACCGCCTGCAGCATCCGCTCCACCGCCGCTTCCATGTTCGGCAGCAGAAACGGATCGGTCAGGCCCTGCAGCTTTGGCTGCAGAAACCGCTGCACGGCTTCCTCGCTGCCCGGATCCCGCTGTGCGAGCAGACGCTGCACCAGCGGAGAAAGTGATGTGCCGGTGCTGGCCCGCACCCGCGAGACGGCAAGCTCGTCAACCGGACGCAGAATCCAGCGCGGCGATGGCGCGGAAAGACTCATGCGACCATGGCCTTAGGGCCTCAAACAGGTGCCGCAAGCAGGAACTCCACCGCCCGCCACAACTCACCAAACCCGGCCGGATCCCGCCGCCCGGGGGTCAGCGGCAGCCTCCAGTGGTCCGCCACGACGGCGGGCCGTGATCTGCGAAACTCCGAATGCATTGCCTTTCTTGATCTTATGACCCCGGCGGGAAAGTTCCGCAACGACTTCCCCGGGAAATCCGGGCTC
>CAZSDE010000068.1:0-3500 GCA_964605435.1 uncultured Akkermansia sp. | reverse complement strand
AGCATGAGCTGATCGGGCCGCCATTGATGATGCAGCCTCGGCTGCCGCAGCGCCATTTCCGCATCCATCCCAAGATCAAGCATGCCCACCAGATGCAGCAGCGTCTGCGAAATGATCGTCGGTCCCCCAGCCGCCCCCAGCGCCAGCACGGGCTCGCCCCCGGAACAGACAATGGTCGGACTCATGCTCGAAAGCGGCCGCTTCCCCGGAGCCACACCATTGGCCTCGGCACCCACCAGGCCGAACGCATTGGCCGCCCCCGGCTGCGCCGAAAAGTCGTCCATTTCATTGTTCAGCACCACACCGGTCCCGGGCACGATCACCTTCGATCCAAAAGTCGTATTGATCGTGGCGGTGGCCGCCACCCACCAACCGGCCGCATCGCACACGGAAAAATGCGTGGTGTGCTTCCGGAAATAGTCGCTCTCCGCATCGGGAGGAGATCCCGCCTGCCCGATGTCGGCAGCGCGGTCCATGCGCAACCCCGCACCAAGGCCGTCGAGATAGGATTCCCGCAGCAGGCCCCGCGGCACCTTCGCATGATCCGGATCACCCAGCCAGCGGGCCCGGTCGGCAAAGGCAATCTTCATCACTTCCGCCAGCAGATGAGCACGGTCAGCGGCCCCGAGCTTCGCCACATCAAATGGCTCCAGCAGCCGCAGCATCTGAGCAATGTGCAGCCCACCGGACGAAGGCGGAGGGAATCCGGTCACGGAAAACCCGCGATATTCCGCCGCGATGGGTTCGCGCCGCACGGTCCGGTATGCCGCAAAGTCCTCTTCCGTGAGAACGCCCCCGTGCTCCCGCATCCATACCGCCACCCGCTGGGCAAAGGGTCCCCGGTAGAACCACGCCGGCCCATCTTCCGCCAGCGACCGCAGCGTTTCCGCCAATTCGGGCTGCCGCAGCACCGCACCAGCCGCAGCCCCGCCAAACTGCGCCGCCAGCCCCGGAAACATCGGCAGCAGCGGTCGCACGGAGTCCATGCGCGCCAGCAGCGTGCGGTCGGGCACAAATCCTTCTCCGGCCACCCGCGCCGCCTCCGCAAGTGGTTCGCGCAGCGGCCGGTTTCCAAAGGCCGCCGCCGCCTCCGCAAGAGCCGCCAGCTGCGAAGGCACCGCCACCGCCAGCGGTCCCTGCTGACTGAGTTCGGCCACAGCTTTGCCATCCCGCACAAACATGTCGCGGCTCGCCGCCGCCGGAGCCGCCTCCCGCCCGTCAATCGCCGTGAACTTCCCATCCGGACTCCGGATCAGCAAAAACATCCCGCCACCCAGACCGGAATTCACCGGATCCACCACCCCAAGCATGAGGGCCGCAGCAATGGCCCCATCCACCGCATGGCCCCCCGCCTGCATCGCCCGCCACGCAGCCTCAGTCGCCAGTGGATGACCCGTCGCCACCGCCCCGGATCGCCCCGCTTCCCCAGCCCGCACCCGCACACCAGCCAACCCTCCCGCAAGGGTCCCGCAGAATCGCCGACGGCTCATCAATCGCACCATGACAGCTCCCTCCCTACCGCATTCCCCGCTCCCGCGCAGCCACGATTTCACACGCGGTCACGACTCCGTGATTGCACCGCATGGGGGAATCGCGATGGCTCCCCCGACGCATGATTCCGAGACCTGAACGACTGCAGACTTTCTCTTCGCTGAAGCCAGCGGGCCAGCGCATCGCCGTGCTCACAGCTGCGGATTTTCCAACGGGACGGCTGCTCGACGAAGCCGGCATCGACATGGTGCTCGTGGGCGACAGCCTCGGCATGGTCGTCCTCGGATACCCGGACACGGTGGATGTGACCATGGCGGACATGCTGCATCACGTGCGGGCCGTCTGCCGCGGTGTGCAGCGCGCGGCTGTCTGCGCCGACCTGCCATGGCATTCCTACGAAACTCCCTCCGAGGCGGTCCGCAACGCACGCCTCCTCACCGAAGCGGGGGCGGACTGCGTCAAGCTCGAGGGCGGCACCGCCATGCTTCCCCAGGTCCGCGCCATCATCGCAGACGGCATCGCCTTCGTCGGCCACATCGGCATGCTTCCCCAGAGCGTCCGCGAAGAAGGCGGCTACCGGAAGAAGGGGAAGAACGAATCGGAAGCAGCCCGCCTCCTCGGGGATGCCATGGCGCTCGACAGTGCCGGTGCCCTCGCGATTGTCCTCGAAGGCATCGTGCCGTCCGTCGCGGACACCATCACGGCCCGCACCAAATGCCCAACCATCGGGATCGGCTCCGGACCCAATTGCGATGGCTCCGTGCTCGTGACCGCTGATGTGGTCGGCTCGTTCCCATGGTTCCGCCCGCCTTTCGCCACGGCACGGGCAGATGTCGCCGGAGCGGTGACGGCTGCCGCCCGCGACTACATCGAATCGGTGAAAGGAGGCCGCTGATGCGGAATCCGGCAGCCGGCCTTCCATGGAAATGGTGGCTTCTCACCACATTGCTCTGGGCAGCCCTCTACCTTCCGGGCCTCGGATCGTTTGAACTGAAGGGCGAGGAAGGCCGCCGCATCCTCCCGGCCCGTGTCATGGTGCAGAGCGGAGACTGGATTCTTCCGCGCTCGGAAGGCAAACCCTACCACCGCAAGCCCCCCCTCATCAACTGGGCGATCGCCGGCAGCTTCCGCCTCCACGGGGGCGAAAGCGAATGGGCGGCCCGTCTTCCTTCCGCCCTCTCCATTCTTGCCATGGCCTTCACGGCGCTGCTCGCAGGACGCGCCTTCACGACCTACCATCCAAAGTTCCCGCTCTTCCTCGCCACGGCCCTGCTCTGCTGCGGCGGTCTCGTGGAAAAAGGCCGCCTCGCGGAAATCGAAGCCCTCTATGTAAGCCTCTACGGCATGGCCACCCTGCTCTGGGCCGCCGCATGGGAACGAGGTCACTCGCACTGGAGGCTCTGGCTGCCCCCAGCCATCCTCATGGGCCTCGCCTCGCTCGCCAAAGGCCCGGTCTTCCTCCTCTTCTTCTACCCGATGGTGCTCATCACGCTGCGCCACGCCAAATCACTCTCTCTCCTCCGCCAGCCCGCCCACCTCGTCTCGCTCGCCCTCCAGTTCCTCATCCCGCTGCCATGGGTGCTCGCCGTGCGGTCCCGCGCGGCCGCCGCCGCCACCGAAACCTCCGGCGGACGCGACCAGTCCGATGTCTGGTCGCAGCAGATTCTTGGCCGACTCATGCCGGAACGGTTCGACCTCACCGGATGGATGCTGTCACCGCTCGAAACTGTCCTCATCATGGCGCTGCCCTCGCTGCTGGCACTCATCTGGTGGCGTCCCGCTGGAAAATCAGCCGCAGCCCTCCTGCCGTTACGATCCCACGGTCTCCTGCTCGGGCTCGGCGCGGGCAGCGCCCTTCCCGGCCTCCTGCTCTCGCTCATTCCGGAACCCCACGCACGCTTCCAGCTTCCTCTCGCCGCCCCAGTCGTCCTCCTCGCCGCCGGCCACCTCCGCCTCGACGACAAACAACGGTCCAGCACGCCCCGGCAGGGAGTCCCGCTGGGCTGGCG
>CAZSDE010000067.1:1022-11317 GCA_964605435.1 uncultured Akkermansia sp. | reverse complement strand
GCGACTTCTTCCCCGTCTTCGATAATATCCGGAAACGCGACGAACAGCACCGCTTCGAAAGCATGTCAGGCGAATACGCCCGCAAATACAACCTTTCACCGGAACAGCAGAAGGAACTCGAACAATGGCTCCGGAACCGCTCGGATCAGAATGCCATGCTCTTCCAGCAACTTGTGCTCGCCGACGGGGCCCGCTTCGAAGACTTCGTCAAAGCCACCAGAAATCAGCGCTGGGACGATGGCATCGATGGCTTCATGGAAGGTCAGCTCGACGGTGACCGCCTCACCGCCTACCGCCGCGACCGCATGAACCAGCGCGCCGAACGCGTCCAGCAGGAAGCAGACTGGCGCATGCAGCGCCTCCATCAGACGGTCAATCTCGACGAAGCCCAGCAGGATCAGGTCTTCTCCATCATGGCCCGCAGCTCGAAGGATTTCGATCCCTCCATGCAGATCGAAGGCGTCAGCACGGACGCCGACCCCGGGAACGACCGCAACGCTGCCATCATGGATGTCCTCCGCCCGGATCAGCGCGATGCCTACACCGCATGGCGCGATGAACGCGCCGCCCGCGCCCGCCGCGAATTCGAGGAAATCGGACTCAAGATGCCGGAGGGCTGGGACGCCATCGACGACGACTGATTCCACCAGTCGTCCGGCCCCGGCATCCTCAGGCGCCCTCCAGCAGCTGTGCACAGTACCACAGCATGCGCGGCAGATGGAAGGGCCCCTTGAAGTGGTTTCCCTTGGCCGTCTGCGTGACGCTGCCGTCCCGCCGCAGATAGCCGTACCATTCCCCATGCTCCGCATCCGGAAAGTGCCGGAAGCTCCAGTTGTGCACGTCCCGGTGCCACTGCGCATAGCGGGCCTCGCCCGTCAGCCGCCACGCCAGCAGGGTCGCAATGACCGCTTCGCAATGCGGCCACCAGAACTTCATGTCATGCCAGTATTCCTGCACGGGCCGCCCGCGCAGATCCGTGAAATAAAGAAGCCCTCCCTCGCGCTGATCCCAGCCGCGCTCCCACATCCAGTCGAGAATCCGGCAGCCCAGCGACCGCATGGCCACATCCCCGCGGACCTGCGACTCCCGCAGCAGAAACCACGCGCACTCAATCGCATGCCCAGGATTCAGGGTCCGGCCATCCATGTGGTCGATCACCGATCCATCCAGCGCCACCGTCTCCAGCAGGGCCTGCTCGGATGGCTTCAGAAAGTCGCTCTCGATCTCTTCCGCAAAGGCCGTAATCCATTCGCTCGGGGTCCGTCCGCGCACCACCACTTCACCGACGCTCTCCCGCAGTTCCTGGGCAGTCACCATCCCGATCATGAGCGCTCCCAATCCCTTCGCAGGCCGGGTGGCCTCGCACTTGGGCTCCATGACGCCGGGCTCGAAGGAATACCGCAGATAGCTCTCCCACGCCGCCAGCGCCGCCGCGCGCACACGGTCATCGCCGGTGATGCCGGCATACGCCCCGTAGCTGATCGCCGCAAAGGCCTCGCTGTACACATACCGCCGCATCCGCAGCGGCTGACCCTCCCGGCTCACCGTGAACCACATCTTCCCATCTCCAGGACGATGCCCGTGGCGCAGCGAAAACTCCACACAGCTGCGCGCCGCCTCGAGCCATTCCCCCCTCGGTTCCACGGTACGATGCAGCGTCGCAAACATCCAGCCGGCCCGCCCCTGAAACCACACGCTCTTGTCTGTATCATAAACCGTTCCGTCCCGTTCCAGACAGGTCAGCATGCCCCCGTGCTCCCGGTCAAGTCCATGCCGCAGCCAGAAGGGCATGACATCATCAAGCAGCACCCCGCGGTAGAACCTCGCCAGCTCCCCAGGCTCCACACCGGCTCCCACCGGCCCTGACATCAGCGGATCCATGAGAAGAATCCCAGAGCTTCCAGATCACGCCGCAGCGATTCCCGCTGCGCCGCATGCAGCGGTGCCTGCGGCAGCCTCGGCGCACCCACCGCCACCCCCAGCATCTCCATGACCGCCTTCGCCGCCGCCATGTAGCCATACCCCGCCAGCAGACGGATGAGTTCCACGCCGCGGAACTGCTCGGCCCGCGCCGTCTCCATGTCCCCCGCCGCAAAGGCCGCCATCATCCGGTGATAGACCGGGGCCGCAAAGTTGAAACCCGACCCCACCGCTCCACGCGACCCCATCGCCAGGGCCCCCAGCATGTGCTCGTCCATTCCATACGGCACATCAAAACCACTCCGCAGACAGTACTGATACGTCATCAGATCGGCATTCGTGAACTTGATGCCCGCCAGATTCGGAATCCGCGCAGGTGCCTTCTCAAGGAACTCGGCCGACGAAAAGGTGATCCCCGTCAGCGCCGGAATATCGTAATAATAAAATGGCGTCCGCGGTGCCGCCGCCGCAATCTCCGCACAGCAGTCAATAAGCACATCAAGCGAACGGGGCTTGAAATAGGAAGGAGCCAGCGCCGAAACCGCCGCCGCCCCGCGCTCGCCCGCATGCCGCGCAAGGGCACACGCATCAGCCAGACAGTTGGCACCCACATGCACCACCAGCCGCAGTGGCTGACCCGCCACGACCGCAAACCACCGGTCCGCAAGGGCAAGCCGCTCTTCGAGCGTAAGCGATGCACTCTCCCCAGTACTCCCTCCAATGAAGGCCGTGCCCACCCCGTTCCGCACCAGATGCGCCGCCTGCGCAGCCACCACCTCCAGATGCAGGCTTCCATCAGTATGAAACGGCGTGTGGGTCGCAGCCACCAGCCCATGCAGCGGAATATGTGTCGTCATCATCATGCAATTCATTCACCGGCTCTCGGTATCGCGCGGCCGGATCAACAGAACCAGCACCACGGAAACCGCGGCCGCCGACGCAAAAATACTGAAAATCCCCATCAGCGGCACCTTAGCCATCCTCATGGCCCCAAAACCCCAGTCGGCCAGCCCACCGGCACTGATGCTCACCATATTCATGAGCCCGTAGCCAGTGGCCCGATGCTCGGGCCGCGCCACCTGACACAGAATCGGCATGTTGTTCGCATCGAAGAACCCCCAGCCCACCCCGAAGAGTATCAGAAAGGCCACCGCCACCCACAGCTGCCCCGTCTGCGGAGAAAACCCTACCCCGAACATCGCCGGAATGATCAGCAGCATCCCCAGCGCACTCACCTGAATCCGCCCACGATCCGTCCGCTCCATCCTCCGGTCAGCCATCCAGCCACCGAACCATGCCCCGAAAATCGCCGCCACTTGCCAGTACAGAGTCGCCGAAACCCCAGCCTTCCCCTGCCCTATCCCAAACTCCGTCTTCAGAATGGCCGGCATCCAGTCGCGCACCACCCAGCCAGCAAGCGCCGGCAGCGTGAAGTAGGCCACCAGCAGCAGAAAGGAACCATTCCCCAGCAGGGCCGGCACCGCAGACCATCCCGGCGACGGCGACGCAGGACGCGGACGGTCCCGCAGCAGCAGGGCCAGCGGCACCGCCAGCACCATTCCCAGCACGCCGCAGACCCCGAAAGTCATCCGCCAGCCCACCGCGGGTGCCCCGGCCGCATACCCCGCAAATCCCCCGATGATCACCCCGCAGTAAATCCCCATCTGATGCAGACTGACCGCCCGCGACCGCGTCGCTCCCGTGTGATAATCCGCAATCATCGCCAGCGCCGCCGGAATGTAGAAGGCTTCACTGATTCCCATGAGCGACCGCGCCCACAGCAGTTCGCCGTAACTCTGCACCTGTCCCGTCCACCACGTCACCGCCGACCACGCAAACAGACTTCCGCAGATCGTGAAGCGACGCCCGAAACGGTCGGCAATCCAGCCCCCCACCGGACTCAGAAACGCATACACCCATTTGAATTGCCCAAGCATCCGACCCCAGTTGGCATCCGTCCCGATATCAGGAATGTCCTGCATCACGGACGTCTTCATGACCGCCAGCATCTGACGGTCCAGATAATTGAGCAGCGCCACCGGAGCCAGCAGCGCCACCACCAGCCACGCATAACGCGGCAGGACAGAGTCAGCTGAACGATGGGGCCGGTCCGGATTCATGCGCAGAAATTCACAGGGGAAGCCGTCTGGCTGACAAATGCCCCATCCACAATGCGGAAAAACCTGTCCGCAGGCCAGTCACCCCAACCCTTCCTCACCGCTGCGGACGGAAGATCTGAACGGCCGGCGAACGCACCCCGGGACGCACTTCGCCGCTCGGGAAGACAAAGCCACCATCCCATGAGACGGCTGGCAAAGTCGCCCTCGGCTGCGGAGCCCGCCCAGCCTCGCTCCAACTGCCCTCAGCCAGATGATAACGGAGAACGGTCCCCGGAAACCCTGGATGCGCCGCCGGCGGCTGAAATCCCGCCAGCGATCCATCATCGCCACCCACCAGCCACACGGAACCGGCGGCGACAGGCGCGGGCGACGGTGCCGCCACGCACGGGCGCGGGAGATCGGCCAGACGTTCCCAGCCTTTCCCGGGACGGTAGCGCCACGCATCCCGCAGATACCGGCGGACAACTTTGCCATCCTTCGGCTCGAGCGCCGCTCCACCGAAGACAAGGAAGTCCTCCCCATCAGCGGCCGCCACAGGCAGAATACGCGGACCACCGGGTAACTCGGGCAGTTCCTTCCAGCGCGGCGGCGACCCATGAAATCCGGCCACGAACACCCGCGCCGATGCCTTCTGCTCGCCGGGTTCGCTGCTGCCGCAGGCCACATAGACATTCTGCGCCGCATCCACCGCCCCTGCCGCCAACGCCAGTGGCACCGGAAGGTCCCCCGGCGTCACATACGCTTCCACCAGTTGCCCGCCCCGCCATTCCCACGCCAGCACACCCGCATGGTGCCGCTCCGCATCGCTACCCCCAATTCCAAGAATCAGACCGTTCACCGAAACACTGACTCCATAAGCAAGGGGCCGCGGAAGCCGACCCGCCTCCCGCCACTTCCCCTCAGCCGGCACATAGACCCACACCCGGTCATGCCACACCTTCTTCCCTCCCTCCCATGGCATCCCATCCGGAAAGTTCGCCCCACCAGCCACCATCAGCACGCCCCCGCTCACTCCCGCAAACGGAGCCGCCATCCCCAGCGCCTCAGGCAAGGCCGGCAATTGTTCCCATGCGCCGCCACGGCAAGGCGCGATCGCCAGCAGTGAAATCAGACACGCCAACAGCAGACGGAATCCCGTTCCCACCGGATCAGTACGCAAGCGCTGCCAGTTCATCGCATTCATGAAGGATATACTCTGCTGGCCTCAGACGGGCCTGCATCGGTTCACGCCGGATCATGCGGGCACTCCAGACAAACTGCCCGGACGACCGGATCATGCGACCGTGAAAGCCGTCTTCCCAGATCTTCCGATGCCCACCGAGAAAGCGCTGAATCCTCCGCGCCGCAATCCCTTTCCACTGCCTCACCTGCCAATCCGGATCGTTTTTCCCCAGCACGGAAAACAGCACGTGCACATGATTCGGCATCACCACCCAGGCATACTGACGGTATTCCCGGCCATCTCCAAAGTGCAGCGACTCGGCAAGCAGACTCGCCGCCGCCGGACCCCGGAACAGGCATTCCCCCCGCCCCGCATCCAGCCAGCGGTTCAGTGGTCCGAAAACGTTCCGGTGATATTCCCATTCCCCGTTCTCATCCCATGGCTCCGGTCTCGACCGCAGCCATTCGTCCCGCCCGGACCGCCAACGTTCCACCGCTTCCTGCGGAATGGCATCAGCCAGTCGGAAGGTCGCCAGCATGGCCGGCTCCAGCGGACGCCAGCAGCGGGCCACCGCAGCATCGGTACCGCCTCCGGAATCGTTTTCCGCATTGTCTGCATTTCCACGCACCATACGGAAAACGCACACCATCAGTCAGGATCACCCACTGCGCAAATTCCGAATGCTCACTATTTCACGGAGTGACGGCTCTGAAGAAGGGGGTCGATCCCGCGGCCGGCATCGGCATCCGCTCAGTCCGGTTCCCTGCTGCCGCCGGAATGCGCCGCACTTCGTTCCAGGCACGCAGATCGGAAGATTGCTCAATCCGGTAGGACCGGCCGGCGACCGCCGCAAAAACCAGTTCCGCAGGACCCCCCGGCACGGCTTCCACCCAGATCCGGAAAACGCTGCCCGGATCCCGCGCATCGGTTCCCGCAAGGTACTCGGCCGCATTACTGGCTCCATCGCCATCAGCATCCCCAACACCATCGGCCACCCCGACCACGAAACCATACAGTGATTCCCAGTAGTCGGGGAGGCCATCCGCATCGGAATCGGTCAGCGCAAGGCCAGCACAGGGACTCGGCAGCGCCGCCGTCCACGTCGCCGGATCGTTCCCCGGTGCCGACGGATCAGGCCGCTGCAGCGACATGCCCTGACCATCCGCCTCAGGCCGCCACGGCAGTTCATCACCCCACGTCACCGACCAGAGCGCCGCTCCGCCACCCGACAAGGTCAGGGTCTCCCCGGAATTCGCCAACCGCCCGCTGAATACCCCGCGGGACACACAGCCAGGAAAGCGCCGCGCAAAGGACACCGGATCGGACACCAGCACCAGAAACTCCCCCGGAGCGATCACGGTTCCCGCCGGAAATTGATAGGAAATCCCGGCAGTGAACGACAAACCAGTCAGATCCAGCGGCACCAGCCCTGTATTGCAGAGCTCCACGAATTCAAACTGCCCGCCGTCCACAAACGGATCAGCCTGATCCTCGGGATGGTAGTGGATTTCAGTCAGCCGCAGTGCCGCAAGGTCCTGGGGAGGAAAGTAACTGACCCGCACCGGTCCACTCCATTGCGTCCCACTGAGGACCCGTGCCGTGACAGTCAGCGGCCGCACGATCTCCAGCGGACCGCCATAGGCCGACGCCGACGCCGCAACAGCCCCGCCCCGCTGCCGGGGGTCGCTGCCGTCCACCGTGTAATGAATGACTCCAGCCGCTGCAGTCATCTCCAGACGATAGCCAGCCTCCACATTGCCTCCCGGATGACTGAGCACGGGCCCGGCCACGAATTGCCCGTCCATGGCGGCCGCCCGCGCCGTCATCCACGACTTCATGGTGGCAAGATTCGCAGTCCAGGTCGCCGCGGTCAGTCCACTGCGCGCAGCCACAAGCGGAGTGATCGCAGCCGCCTGCTCATCCACCATGGCTGCCAGGGCCGCCGTATTCCATGGCCCGCGCCGCAGGTCCTGCCACTTGTCCACATAAGCCTGCACGAATTCCGGATCTGTCACCATGCGGCGGTAGAAGAGACGGTCGTGCCCCCACGTGAGCGCAGCACTGGCAGCGCTACCACCCGAAGTATTGCGGTCGAAGGCGCGATCGAAGTCCCAGACACTCGCCCAGCGCAGCGGACTGCCGGCCGCTTCGCGGTACAGATAACTGCTCAGCACAATCGCATCCTGATTCTTCGTGTAGCAATGCAGGGCACGATGATGGGCCCAGTTCCCCATATCGATGAGTGGCGCATACCCCCGCGCCGCATCCCGGTAATCAGACCCGTAAAGCGCCGCGTCAAACCGCCGCATCTCTCCCTGAATCACCCCACGCTGGCCTGCCGTCAGCACCGCCGCCCGCGGCGACTCGAAATTGAAGAAGGAATGATAGAAGTTCGGCATGTCGTCATTGGCCGGCGTAATGCCGCTGCCGCTGCCTGTCCCCCCAGGACTCTGAATCGCCTGAAACCCCCGCGCATTGTCGTCCGGCGTCTGCAGAAGCCGGTCGGGTCCCGCCGTGTGAAAATGCCGCGGCACCGGCACGTCCGCCGTCACCGCATCCATCCGGTCCACATTGATCATCCAGCCACCCACCGAACCGTCGGCAGAAAGGTGACGGAAATCCACCCGGTCCTTCCCACGCGATGGCTTTTCAAGCAGTATCGCCAGACCCCGGTGATCCGCCATGCTGAGGTCGCCTCCGGAATCGAGAAACAATTCCACAAAACGATACCGCGGAGCCGGAAAGCCGCTGCGGCGGGCCAACTCAAAGGTGATCGTATTGTGAATGAGCGTATTGTCGAACTGCGCCGGATCCGGACCGTACAGAACCCAGTCGGCATCCGCAGGCAGCCCCGCCAGCGCCACATCGCGTTCCCGTCCATCCCGCTCTCCCCAGGTCTCTAGCGAGTAGCTCTTCTCCGCAAAGGTAAACGAACTCGACCCCCGCACCTTCAGCCCCGCCCGGCTCCGGTTGAGCACCGGACTGCTCATGACAGTCTCCCCTTCCACTGCCGCAAGAACCGCCAGCGAATGCGCCTGCATCGGCACCGCAGTCACCGCGGACCCATCTCCATTCGGACCCCGCGCACTCACCCCAGGCACCGCCCCCGCTCCATGATTGCTCAGAATCACCAGCGGCAAGGGCGACCGGAACGACTGCACATCCGCTGCCATCCGCAGCATGCCACGCGACGCCGTTGCTCCATGCCTTTCCCCAGGATAAATGTACGCCACCCGCAGATTGACACTCGCCTTCACTTCAAGGGGACCCACAAATGCCGCGGAATCGAACTCCGGCAGGGATCCATCAAGGGTGTAGCGCGCCGTTGCCCCCGGAACTTCCGCCGGTGCCGCCACCGTCACCACCCCGCTGAAAACCGCAGGAACATCCAAAGCAAGTCCGTCCTTCACGCTGGTCTGCCCATCCACATTCCATGCCCCCGGAGTCGGCACCGTGAAATACTTCGCCACCCCACGCGCCGTCTCTCCGAAACTGCTGTCGGCATACTGCCCAGGATAGCGGAAATCGGACGCCACAGAGCCATCAGGCCGCACCAGCTGCAGGACTTCACCAGCCCCATTCCCCAGCGCGAAATTCGCATGCCACGGACGCGCCGGATCCGTCCGGTTCCGGCCGGAGGCCCAGACATGCACGAATCCGCCCGGTGGCACCACCGCAGCAGGCAGCATCCACTTCCGCGGCTGCGCCAGATCATCGCTCAGCGACCATCCTTCCGTCGAAACGGGCTGCGTGGAAACATTGGCCAGCTCGATCCAGTCGCTCTGCTCCCCGTCTTCATCCCGCAGCCCGCTGTCGTTCTCGGCCACGAATTCCGTGATGCGCAGCCCGGCTCCTTCCGTCAGTACCACCAGCGCCGCAGTCGCCGTCCCGCCACTCCCGCTCACATTGGTGGCCCGGCACCAGTAATCACCCGCATCCCCCAGCGCCGCCGACGGAATCACCAGACTGGCGGACCGCGCCCCGTCCAGCTTCTCTCCGTTGCGGTACCATTGAAATTCCCCGGGCGACCCGCTGAATCCCGCCGTCAGCGTCACTTCCGTTCCCGCCGGAACCGCCCGCGACACCGGCTGCAGCGTCACCACCGGAGCGGGCGGCGGCGGCGGATCACTGATCACAAACGACACCCGGTGGAAATACCCATCGCCCCGGCCACCGCTCGATTCACTGCCCCAGCGCACGCCATTCGCAATCCCCGAGGTCCCCGCCCACCCCGAAGCCACCACCACCCCATCAACCAGATAGTCGGCCGACTGCGCGCCAGGAGCATACACCATCTCATGAGTATGATACTGCGACGCATCGACACCATTCAGAGTCACCGTCGGCCCACCCTGCAGAGAGGCCACGATCTGACCGGACGCATTGACATCGAAGAAAATGATCCAGCGCTTCCCCGCATTGTTCGCAAAATACAGATACACGGACTGGGCTCCCGCATTGCCGGCCACCGGATCAGCCAGCCTCATGTGCCCCAGCAGACGCCAGCCATTCGCCATGGCATCACTCAGCTGACCAGCCGTCAGTGGGCGAATCCAGTACAGAAACTGCGAGGCTGCCGTGCTGTTGTCGAGCATCCTCCATGCATTCAGTCCACTCGCCCCATCGGGCGAAATCCCGGCACTCTGGAAGTTTGCCACATCCGTGGATGGATTCACCGCAGTCCAGCCCTGCACCGCCGGCGACGGGGCCACCGCCGGATTGCCCGCCACCCCAGCCCAGTAATCAGCCGCCACTTCCACTC
This sequence comes from uncultured Akkermansia sp., assembly GCA_964605435.1. Lineage (GTDB taxonomy): Bacteria > Verrucomicrobiota > Verrucomicrobiia > Verrucomicrobiales > V1-33 > V1-33. The sequence continues at coordinate 1,353 of CAZSDE010000067.1, read as the reverse complement.
CCTGCACAAGGGAACTCAGCATCATCTGCCCCAGCAGCAGCACTCTCGCAATTCGCATGTGTTTCATATGGCATTGAGGCTCTCTCGCCCAGTTCAGGAGTTGATGTTCCGTTTGCGCCACATTCATGCCGGGGCGCATGACGATTTCGATGGATGGCTGCCTGTCTGCCCACTGGACAGGATCACGGAGCCCGGACAGACCAGTCAAACCCGCACAGCCGGATCTCGTCGGGCGATATCCCAAGCATGAGATCCTTGAACGCATAGATCCAGCGGATGTTGCGGGCCGCCAACTCGGCCCTCACCGCCTCGCTCAGAGATGGATCAAGCG
>CAZSDE010000067.1:0-1012 GCA_964605435.1 uncultured Akkermansia sp. | reverse complement strand
ATGATGCCCCGGCAGGAGTGTCTGCGAAAAATAACTGTCAGTCCGGAACGACGGCAGCACCCCCCCAGCCACCGTAGGCGACAGCCAGCGGTCAAGAATCGCAGTCTTCCAGATCATGGGCGGTTCCCCACGCACCAGCGGAAGTCCCTCATGAAAATGAAAGTCCAGCGTCGCCCCGCGATGACTCACCCGGAACTGCTGCGGCTGCGGAAACTTCAGCTGCGGATTGGCGGGATCCAGCTGCGAAAGAGTCACGCTGTCCACCAGCGTGCCCACCAGCATCCCGGTGACGCCGTCGAATTCCGGCTCCGGAAATCCCCGCTCGCAGCGCAGCGTGTACTCGGGATCACTCGGCAGCGGAACCGCCGTGCGCACGGCCTGCACCGCATACGGAAACCGCAGCGTCAGCTGAAAATCCTGCCGCCGCCCGCCACTGCCACGGCTCCAGTTGATCACCATCGACTGCGCCGTCGGCACGGTCACGGCACCGAGCGATTCCAGCGCCCCGCTCCACAGCCGCACCATGCCGTCTTCATGGTACTGATGAAAGACCACGAGCTTCCGGAAGTAATCCGCCGCCGTGAAACTCGGCGCCGTATGCGGCGGCCCCTTGGTCCGGTAGAACCAGAACCTCGACTTGAGACGGTGCCGCCCCAGCAGTTCCCCGAATTCCCCCTGCGTGGTCTGCACCAGACCAAAGAAGGGCCCTAACGCCCCAGCCGGATCCAGATCACTGATACGGTAAAAAGCCCGATCCCCGAAACTCGGCAGCTTCTTCGTCCGGCCAGCCTCGAGTTCGCTCTGCATCGACCATCCCTGACCACGGTTGGTCTCCACGGCAAAGGGTCCGCGCCCACCGCTCCACTGCAGAGTCACTTCCCCGGGAATCCGCTGCAGCAGCGGAGCACTCAGCTGCGCTGACGCCGGGATCACAAATCCCGCCATCGTCAGAATCAGCAGCAGACACGGAAAAAAGAATCGTTTCATGGCAGGCATCATTTCAGGGAATCTG
>CAZSDE010000066.1:7156-11583 GCA_964605435.1 uncultured Akkermansia sp. | reverse complement strand
ACGGCTGGTGCGGCGGTTCTGGGAAGCGATGGGTTGCCGGGTGACGGCGATGACGGCTGGGGAGCACGACCGGACGGTGGCGAGGGTATCTCATTTGCCGCATGCGGCGGCGGTGCTGGCGGCGCTGACGGCTTTGGGGCCGGATCCGGCGGTGGGTCGCTTTGCGGCTGGTGGTTTGCGGGACACGACGAGGGTGGCTTCCGGGGATCCGTCGATGTGGCGGGGCATTCTGGTGACGAACCGGGAAGCGATGATGCCTGTGCTGGCGGAATTCCGGGCGCAGACCGATCGGCTCATGGGGTTGCTGGAGCGAGGCGATGGTGAGGCTCTGCAGGCCCTGCTGGAGGAAGCGAAGCGGCTTCGCGGGACACGGTATTCCTGAAGTACGGGAGAATTTTACAATCATGCCGCCGATCCGCGTCCAGATGGCCCGTCCGATTGCGGTCGAGCTGAGTGTGCCTGGGGACCGGAGCATTTCGCATCGGGCTCTGCTGCTGGCTTCGCTGTCGAATGGTCTGTGTGAGCTGCGGGGATTTGTGCCTTCGCCGGAGTGTCTGGCGGCGGTGGAGGCGTGCCGTGGTTTCGGGGTTCCGGTGGAGATGTCGGGTGGTGGTGACGGGGGGCGAGGGCCGGTGCGGTTGCTGGTGCGCGGGGTGGGCCGGGGAGTGGTGGAGCCGGTGGATCCGATTGACTGCGGGAGCTTTGCGACGCCGCTGGCGCTGCTCATGGGAATGGCAGCCGGATTTCCGTTCCGGACGCGGTTTCTGGCGGACAGCCGGGTGGCGGAAGGGGTGCAGCCGGTGGTGGAGTTGCTGCAGTCGATGGGGGTCCGGGTTCTGGCGAGCGGTCCGGTGGGAGCGAGGATGTATACGGTGGATGGCTCGCGCGGGCTGAGGGCCGTCCGTGGTCCGCTGCCGGTTCTCAGTTCGCGGGTGAAGGGGGCGGGTTTGTTTGCGGGGATGTCCGCCGGCAGCGGCCGGACGACACTAGTGGAACCGGTGCGGACGCGGGACCATACCGAGCGCATGATGCAGTACTTTCTGGTAAAGACGCTGCGGAGCGGCAATGCGATTTCGATCCATGGGGGTCAGATTCCGGAGTCGCGGGATTTTCCGATTCCCGGAGACATCAGCAGTGCGGCCGTCTGGATTGTGGCGGCGGCGATGCAGCCGGGGGCGGATCTGGTGGTGCGGGAAGTGGGGCTCAATGAATCGCGCACGGTTTTCCTGCGGATTCTCGTGAGGATGGCGGCGCAGATCGGGGAATCCGTGAAGGAGTGGCGGTTTGGAGAGCCATGGGGTCATGTGACCGTGCATGGGATGCCGCTGCGGTCCGTGCGGGTGACGGCGGAGGAGAGTACCTTGGTGGCCGATGAGCTGCCGGTGCTGGCGGCGGCGGCTGCGGTGGCTGACGGGGAGAGTTGCTTTGCGGTGGAGGCGGGGTCGGTTGCGGCGCGGCTCCTGGCGGCGGCGGCGGCCAATCTGGAGCGGATGGGAGTGGAGGTGCGGCACATGGGTTCGGCCTGGCACATCATGGGCAATGGCTTCCGCGGGCCTCTGCGGGGTGCACTGCTCAGTGCGGGGGGAGACCACCGGCTGGCGCTGGGAGCGGCGGCGGCTGCCCTCGTGGCGGACGGCGAGAGCGAGATCGAGCATGCCGACGTGGTGGAGGATGTTTATCCCGGGTTTTCGGCCATGCTGGCAAAGTTTCAGTCCCGGGAGATTTCGATGGGTATCGAGCCGCGGGTGGCGTTTCCGCGCCGGGAGATTCCGGTTGCCGGACCGGGATCGCGATCTAACGTCGTAACCTTATGAGGTTGATGGGTTCCTGCCCGGGGCTCAGGGGCCGGGGAACGCATCGCTGACCACTTTGGAGGACAATCTGCGCATGGCTGAAACCGACATATCCGGATACCGCTTCGATGATGCGGCCTGCAATTGTGCTCATGACTACCTTCTGAATACGATTGAGGGAGTGCTCCGGGAGATTGATCCGCAGCCGAAGCGGGCCTTTGATCTGGGGTGCGGGAATGGTTCGGTGGCTGACTGGCTGCGGAAGAAGGGGTATGACGTGGCAGGGGTGGATCCGTCCACGTCGGGGATTGCCGAGGCCAACCGGGCGTATCCTGATCTGGATCTGAGGGTGGGGTCGGCGTACGATCCGCTTCATGAGACCTTTGGCCGCTATCCTCTGGTGGTCAGTCTGGAGGTGGTGGAGCATGTCTATGCGCCGCGGGATTTTGCCCGGTGTGTGCGTGACCTGCTGGAGCCTGGCGGGCATGCGCTCATTTCGACTCCATATCATGGGTATCTGAAGAATCTGCTGCTGGCGCTGACGGGCGGGATGGACCGGCATTTCACGGCCCTGTGGGATCACGGGCACATCAAGTTCTGGTCACCGGCGACGATCACGCAATTGCTGGGTGAGGTTGGGCTTTCGGTGCTGGGGGTGCACCGGGTGGGGCGGTTGGCTCCTCTGGCGAAGTCGATGCTGGTGGTGGTGAGGCGGGATTCCTGACGGTCGGCCGCCAACTGTCATTTCCGCTGCTGGAGGCGTAGGGCGGCGAGGGCGAGGGATGTGGAGAGGACGAGGAGGCAGACCGCGAGGGCATTGATTTCCGGGGTGAAGCTTTTCCGGATCATGCTGGCGGTTTCGATGGGGACGGTACTGGAGCCCGGGCCGGCGAGGACGTTGCTGATGACGTATTCGTCGAGGGAGACGCCGAAGGAAAGCAAGGCGGCCCCGGCGATGGAGGGCCAGAGGTGAGGGAAGAGAATGTGCTGGAACGTGGCCCATGGAGAGGCACCGAGGTCGCGGGCGGCGTCGGTAAGATTCCAGTCGAAGCGCTGGAGGCGGGATGAGACGAGGAGAAAGGTGTAGGCGATGGCGAGCAGGCTGTGGCCGAGAATCATGGGTGGGATTCCCGGGGCCATGGAGAAGATGGTGACGCACCAGAGTTTGAGAGAGAGGGCGGCGACGATGTCCGGGGCCATGAGGGGCAGAGTGAGCGCGGCGGCGACCGTGTGGCGGGAGCGTTGCAGGCGGGCGTGGCCGATGGCGGCGGGGATGCCGAGGAGGAGACCGATGGCCGTGGCGGCTGCGGCGATGATGGCGCTGTTTTCGGCGGCGCGGAGGAGTCGGTCGTTCCCGGCCAGCTGCAGGTACCAATGGAAGGTGAAGCCGCCCCATTTCATGGCTGACGGGCTGCGGCTGAAGCTGAATGCGATGAGGGTGAGAACCGGGAGGAGGAGAAAGGCCGCTGAGATGGCTCCGTGGAGGTACAGCCACCATGACCGGGAGCGGGAGGTGCCGGTGGTGCGTTCCATCATGCGTCGGAGGTGCGCTGGAGTTTCCGGATGATGAGGAGGCCTGACATGAGGAGGGTCATGACGAGCACCGAGAGGGCCGCACCGCCTGGCCAGTCGAGATTCTGTCCGGCGAAGCGGTGGTAGATCATGGTGCCCGCGAGGAGGTCGCGCGAGCCGCCGAGGAGGTCGGGGATCACGAAAGTGCCGGCAGCCTGGATGAATACGAGGATGGAGCCGGCCGCGATGCCTGGGCGGATGAGGGGCAGGACGATGTGGAGGAAGGTCTGGCGGGGCGCAGCGCCGAGGTCGGCGGCGGCTTCGAGGAGACGGCTATCGAGCTTCTGGAGGGAATTCACGAGTGGCCAGACCATGAAGGGCAGGAAGTAATGGATCATGCCGATGAGGCTGGCCGTGGGAGTGTAGAGCCACTGGCCCGAGGCTGGGGCGATACCGAGGAAACTGGAGAGTTTTCCGAGGATACCGTCGCGGCTGAGGAGACCCATCCATGAATAGACGAGGACGAGGGAATTGGCGGCGAGGGGCAGCATGACGAGCCCGAGCAGGAGGTTGGCCTGGCGGTTGGGGAGCCGGGTGATGAGCCATGCCATGGGAGCCCCGGTGAGGAGAGTCCCGGCCGTGGTGGCGGCGGCGAGCGCAAGTGTGCGGAGAAGGACGCGCAGCACGGGAGGAGAGGTCAGTTCCTGCCATGCGGTGGTGGAGAACGACCATGTGATGGGCTGACCGCGGGTGCTCAGGGAGGCGGTGGCCACGAGGATGAGCGGGCTGGCAAACCAGAGGGCGAGCCACGCGAGGGCTGGCAAGGCGAGGGTGCGTGGCTTCACTGCGGGGGCGGCGGGGGAAGCGGCCAGAGAAATTCCGGGCGGCACCATGGAGTGACCCGCGATCCCTCGGGAGGCAGGGGTTGGTGAGCATCTGCGGAGGCAGAGAGGACCGTGCCTGACGGAAGGCGGAGCTGGACCTGATGCGAGGGGCCACGGAATGCGGAATGGACGACGGTGGCTTCCGGGAAAACGGTGGAACCGGGGTCCGGAGCAGCGAGGAAGCGCAGGTGTTCCGGCCGCAGCATGACGGTGACCTGCTCGCCCGCGGTCAATGCGA
>CAZSDE010000066.1:6717-7146 GCA_964605435.1 uncultured Akkermansia sp. | reverse complement strand
CCTGGAAGCTTCCGGCTGGAATGCAGGCCGTCATTCCCTCGGCGGAGACGGTCCATGCTTCTGGGGATCGTTCAATGATGGCGGCCATGAGGAGATTGCTTTCACCGAGAAAGCCGGCCACGTATGGAGAGGTCGGCCGGTGGTAGAGTTCCGTGGGGGTGCCCGTTTGGAGAATGGTGCCACGGTCCATGATGCAGAGCCGGTCCGACAGGCTGAGGGCTTCTTCCTGATCGTGGGTGACGTGGACGAAAGTGAGGCCGAGGGATTGCTGGAGATTGCGGAGTTCCGACTGCATTTCGCGGCGCAGTCGGAGGTCGAGGGCACCGAGGGGTTCGTCGAGGAGGACGACCTGTGGCTGGGTGGCGAGGGCGCGGGCGAGGGCGACGCGCTGCTGCTGTCCCCCGGAGAGCTGCGCGGGCAGGCGGTCGG
>CAZSDE010000066.1:0-6707 GCA_964605435.1 uncultured Akkermansia sp. | reverse complement strand
TGTCGCGGGCGCGGGATTCGCGGTGCGCACGGGACATGCCCTGCATGCGGAGGCCGAAAGCCACATTTTCCCCGGCAGTGAGGTACGGGAAGAGGGCATAGTTCTGGAAGACCATGTTGACCGGTCCGGCGTAGGCCGGTTGGCGTTTCAGAACTGGTGAACCGCAGACTGTGATGGAGCCCTCATCCGGGAAGTCGAAACCGGCGATGAGGCGGAGGGTGGTGCTCTTGCCGCAGCCCGAGGAGCCGAGCAGAGAGAAGAATTCGCCTGGTGCGATGCTGAGGGAGGCGTCGCGGACAACGGGTGGGCCGCCGAATGATTTCCAGACCTTGCTGAGGAGAACGGCTGGCGGCATGAGGTGGTCGGGGTTATGGCTCCGGCTGCGGCAGCGTTCTGCCCTTAAGCCATGCGGCGGCGACGTAGAGCGCCTTCCGCGGTGTGGAGACGCGGTAGCGGACATCGAAGACCCGGCAACCATCTGCCTCCATGAGGTCGAGGGTGCGGCTGTAGATGCGGCGCATTGTTTCCGCTGCGAGCAGGGCGCGGGCGTCGGCAGGACGCCATGCGGCGGCGGCCGCTGCGTAGAATCCCCGGGCGCGGGCGATCTGACTGGCCATGAGGCGGAAAAACCCATCGTGGTAGCGGTGGGCTGCGATGTCATCCTCCGTGCATCCGGCGGCGGCCATTTCGTCGGTCGGGAGGTAGAGTCTCCGTCCCTGGGCCCAGTCCGTTCCGATGTCGCGGAGGATGTTGGTGAGCTGGAGTGCGTAGCCGAGCTGTTCGGCATACGTGCGGCTTTCCGGGGTGCGGCAGCCGAAGATGCGGATGCTGACGAGGCCGACGCAGGAGGCCACCTTGTAGCAGTATTGCCTGAGATCTTCCCATGTGGCGAAACGCACCGGGCTGAGGTCCGTGCTGACGCCGTCGATGATCTGCTCGAGTTCTCCGGCGGGGACATGGTAGCGGTCGAGGAGCTGCAGAATCGAGGCTTCGAATGGAGAAATGTCCTTGGTCCTGGCATGGAGGACATTGCGCCAGCGCTGGAGACCCGCGAGCCGTTGCTCCATGAGAATTCCTTCGTCGTCCGCGAGGTCGTCGACGATGCGGCAGAAAGCATAGAACGACTGCATGTCCTCGCGGCGCTGCCGTGGCAGGCTGGCGAGGGCGAAGGCAAGATTCGACCGGCTCTTCCGCACGATGGCGCTGGTTTCGGCACGGGACGGATCAGGGGTCATGGGACGGGGACTGCGGCGGGACGGAAAAGCTGCTGCATCTTGGGCAAGGTGATCGGGCTGTCCACCCCAATGCGGAGGGCCGGAAGCCGTGCCTGCGGATGGCCCATCAGTACTCGTCCCGGACCGGGATTTCCGACTTTTCAAAGCGGGCAGTTCCGGCACCAGTGGGGGGATGAAATGCATAACCTGGAACGTGAATGGGCTTCGCTCCGTGATGGGGAAGGGGTTTCCCGGATTCGTGATGGCAGAGGAGCCGGATGTGGTGCTCCTGCAGGAGACCAAGGTGAATGCCGCCGAGATGGACTGGTCTTGGCTGCCCGGCTGGCATCTGGAGTGGAATCCGGCCGAGAAGCCCGGCTACAGCGGTACCGCGATCCTTTCAAAGCACCGCCCCGTGGCGGTGAGCCGGGGCATCGGGCGTCCCGAGCATGACCGCGAGGGCCGGGTCATCACTGCGGAGTATGCCTCGTGCTTCGTGGTGAGTGTCTACACTCCCAATGCGCAGGCCGAGCTGGCGCGGCTGCCATACCGGATGGAATGGGATGCTGCCTTTCTGGCGTATCTGAAGGAACTCGAGAAGCGCAAGCCGGTCCTCTGTGCGGGGGATCTGAATGTGGCGCACCGCGAGATCGATATTGCCCGGCCCGATGCCAATCGGCGCAGTCCCGGGTTTTCCGATGAGGAACGGGCAGGGTTCGACCGCCTTCTGGATTCTGGTTTCGTGGATGTGTTCCGGAAGTTCGATGATCGGCCGCATCAGTATTCGTGGTGGAGCTACCGGGCGGGGGCCCGCCAGAAAAACATCGGCTGGAGAATTGACTACTGGCTGGCGAGCGGGGCCCTGGCTCCTGCGCTGACGTCCTGCACGATCCGGCAGGAGGTGCCGGGAAGCGACCATTGTCCGGTGGTGCTGGAGGCTGCCGTGCCGTTCTGAGCGGGAAATGGGGAGCGCGGAGGTACCTGACGGAACTGGAAAAAGTCCGCTGGCGTTCCGGCTGGGCCCGGGCATCATCGGCGCGGGGTTCAGGGTGTGGCACCTGGAACGCGTCCGTTGTCGTAACGCTGAAACCCGACATTTCCTTTCCCGAGTCCCTTCATGAATTCGACCATCTCTGCCCGTCTCAATGTTGATCTGCTGGAAGACAAGTACCGGCAATGGCTGGAAAATCCCCGTTCCGTGGAAGGGACGTGGGCATCCTTCTTCGAGGGTTTCGAACTGGGAGTAGCGCAGCCGAAGGCGCGCACTCCGGTGAATGTGATGGACGACAGCCGCGGGGTGCAGAGCGTGGGGATGAGTCAGCAGGAAATGATGTTCCGGGCGAATGTGACGCGGATGCTCGAGGCCTACCGTGGACTGGGGCATACGGCGGCATGGCTTGACCCGTTGAGTCCGTCCGGCGATGAGCAGCCGAGGCTTGGTCTGGCGGAGTTTGGATTCACCGAGCGGGATCTGGCGTCCGAGGTGGAAACCATGTTCTACAACAATGGGCGGCGTACGAAGCTGGGCGACATGGTGGCGCGCCTTCGCAAGACCTACTGCGACCGCATTGGCTTCGAGTACATGCACATCCAGAATTCGGAAGTGCGGTCCTGGCTGCAGGAACGGATCGAGTCGCGGGTGGATCTGCCCAACACGACCACGGACATCCGTGAGAAGGTGCTGCAGTGGCTCTGGGAAGCGGAGGCCTTCGAGCAGTTTCTGCATACGAAGTACAAAGGGCAGAAGCGCTTTTCGCTGGAGGGTGGGGAAAGTCTGATGGTGGCACTCAATGCGATTCTGGAGGATTGCCCGGCGGCCGGGGTGAAGGAGATCATGATGGGGATGGCGCACCGTGGACGGTTGACGGTGCTGGCGAATTTCCTGCAGAAGCCACTCAAGGTGATCCTGCATGAATTCAGTGAGAATTACGTGCCCGACCTCGTGGCTGGGGATGGCGATGTGAAGTACCACCTCGGCTACGAGGTGGAGAGGAAGCTGAGCGGCGGGACCGTGCTGGTTGCCCTCGCTCCCAATCCGAGTCACCTCGAGGCGGTGAATCCCGTGGTGGAAGGGTCGGCGCGGGCGCGGCAGCGGGCGCAGGGAGATGGGCTTGACCGCAAGGCGGTGGTTCCGGTGCTGATTCATGGCGATGCGGCCTTTGCCGGACAGGGCATGGTGGCGGAAACGCTCAATCTCTCGCAGCTTCCCGGGTACCGGACGGGCGGGACGATCCATCTGGTGGTGAACAATCAGATTGGCTTTACGACCACGCCGGCCGACGCCCGCAGTTCAGCCTATGCCACGGATGTGGCAAAGATGATCGAGGCTCCCGTGTTCCACGTGAACGGAGAGCATCCCCTGGAGGTCTACTTTGTGGCGCGGCTGGCTCTTGAATTCCGGCAGCGTTTCGGGCGCGATGTGGTCATCGACATGTACTGCTACCGGAGGCATGGACACAACGAGACTGACGAACCGTCCTTCACGCAGCCGAAGGTCAGCAAGCTGATCGCGGCCAAGCCGACCGTGGGCACACTCTTCCGCGAGCGGCTGGTCACGAGCGGGGAACTTCCGCTGACGCGGGCCGATGCCATTCACAATGCGATCCAGAACCGTCTGGAGACAGAGCACCGGGAACTGCTGGAACTTGAGAAGACGCATTCGGGCAGCGACCTCAAGAAGGAGGTTTTTGCGGGCTCCACGGCGGTGTTTCAGCCACCGTACTCGCACGAGCGGGTCACGACGGGACTCGAGACGGCAAGATTCCGGGAACTGGGCGTGAAACTGGCCGAAGTTCCCGCGGGATTCCGTCTGCATCCGACCGTGAAGCGGACGGTCGTCGACAAACGGCGCAAGGCGGCCGAGGACGGTGGACCGTTCGACTGGGCGAATGCCGAGGCGCTTGCCTTTGCGTCCCTCCTTACGGAAGGCACACCCGTGCGCCTGTCCGGTCAGGACGTGCGCCGCGGGACCTTCAGTCAGCGCCATGCGTGTTTCTACGATACCGAGAACCGGGACCGCTGGATGCCGCTTCAGCATCTTTCGGAGGATCAGGCGACGCTGCGGGTCTACAATTCGCTGCTGAGCGAGGCTGCGGTGCTGGGTTTTGACTATGGATACAGTCTGAAGGCTCCGGAGATGCTGATTCTCTGGGAAGCGCAGTTCGGTGACTTCGTGAACGGAGCGCAGGTGATCATTGATCAGTTCATCAGTTCATCGGAATCGAAGTGGCAGAAGCCGTCGGGTATCACGCTGCTGCTGCCGCATGGCTACGAAGGGCAGGGACCGGAGCATTCCAGTGCGCGCATGGAGCGCTTCCTGCAGTTGTGTGCGGAGGGGAACATGCAGGTCTGCAACCTGACGACACCCGCTCAGTATTTTCACCTGCTGCGGCGTCAGATGAAGCGTCCCTTCCGCAAGCCTCTCGTCATCATGACCCCGAAGTCGATGCTGCGGCTGCCCGAAGCGGTTTCCGTGGAAGCCGATTTCACCGGGCAGACGGCCTTCCATGAAATGCTGGACGATGCGGCCCTGCCGGGTCCGGCATCGAAGATCACGAGGCTGATCTTCTGTTCTGGAAAGGTGTACTATGATCTGGTGAAGTACCGTGCGGAGCAGAAGATCACGAATGCGGCGATTATCCGCATCGAACAGCTCTATCCTTTCCATGAGGAAATGTTCCGGGAGATCACGGCCCGTTATCCGAAGGCAGACAAGAAGTGGGTCTGGTGTCAGGAAGAACCGCTCAACATGGGTGCCTGGAGCTATGTCATGCACCGGCTCGAGAAGCACACGCAGCAGCGGGTGCGCTATGCAGGACGGGACCGCGCTTCCAGCCCGGCGGTTGGCAGTTCCGCGCTGCACAAGCGCGAGCAGGCGCAACTCATCGAGGAAGCCTTCTCGGTCTGAGCGCCCCCGCCCGCCGTTCCTTTGAATCACAAAAGGCCCGGCAGCCGTGATGCGCTGCCGGGCCTTCTGATTTTTGGGACTGGACTGCCGTGCTGGATCAGGGCTGACTGAGGAAGGCAGAGATGTCGGCGGAGATTTTCGCGAGGGATTCAAGGTTGGTGTACATCGTGTGGCCGCCGTCGTAATACCCCCATGTGAAGTTGCGGTGGGTTTCCGCGGGGAGGTCGAGATGACGCACGCTGTAGGCGATGCCTTCCGGTGGGGTGGCGAGGTCATGATAGCCGCAGCCGATGAAGACGCGCAGGGCTGGGTTCTGCTTCATGGCTCCGCCGAGCTGGGAACCGACATCAAAGTAGCGGTTTCCCCTGCCGTAGTTCCATGGATTGACGCCCCCGTTGAGGATTTCGTAGGGTCGGTCGGAAGCATAGTTGAGGCCATCGGCTCCGCGGAGGTAGGCATTCATGGCGGCGGCAAAGGCACCGTAGACGACGTCGTAGCTGGGATCGCCCTCGGGACCGCTGCAGCGGCCATCGAAGCGGCCGACGACTTTGTCTTCCGACTTGAGGAGTTCGCGGCGGAAGGTGTTGGGATCGATGCGGAGGTTATCGCGGAGGATCTGTTCGGACGGGAGACCGGTCAGGAGCGAGAGGTAATCGGCGACGCCGCGGCGTTCCTGTTCCGGGAGATCTGCGCCCATGAGGAGGGCGCGCGGGTAGCGGTCGCGGGAGAAATCGACCGAGCGTTTCCATGCCGCGGCGAAGTCCGCCTGGAGTTCCGGGGTGAGTTTCCGGTGGTAGTGCGCCACCGCGGTCATGCTGGGCAGCCAGATGTGAAAGGGGACGTCGTTCTGTTCGTCCGGCGAGAGCGTGCGGAAGTCGAGAAGGCCGCTTACGATGATGACACCATTGAGGTACATGCCGTAGCGGCTCTGGAGATGTTCCGCGAGGCCGCTGATGCGGATGGCGCCATAGCTTTCACCCATGAGGAACTTGGGACTGCCCCAGCGCTGCCGCTTGGTGATCCAGAGCCTTACGAAGTCGCCCACGCTTTCGATGTCCTCGCTGAACCCATGGAACTGCTTGGGATCCTCGCCTTTTTCCGGCTGGCTGAGTCCGGTGCTCACGGGGTCGACGAAGACAAGGTCGGCGTCGTGGAGGAGAGTGTGTTCGTTTTCGGTTAGCTGGAACGGAGGTTTGGGGGCCGTGACTCCGTCAGCGGGCATGGAGACGCGGCGTGGGCCGAAGGCACCGAGGTGGAGCCAGACTGCACTGCTGCCGGGGCCGCCATTGAAGCAGAAGCAGACCGGGCGCTTCGCGGAGTCGCCGGCGTCCGTGCGTTCATAGGAAACCGAGAAGACCTTCGCGCGGGGTTCGCCGTAGGCCTTCGTGAGGGTCATGGTCCCTGCGGTGGCGCGGTAGCTGAGCTTCTGGCCTTTGACCGTGATGCTGCGCTGGGTTTCCACAGTTTCCTCCTTCGCTTCCGCGGCGGGGGCGTCCTTCTTTTCTTCCGGCTTGGCGTCGGCTGCGCTCAGTGGAGCCGTGGCGAAAGCGAACAGCAGCAGGGTCAGGGGATGGATTCTCATGGTT
>CAZSDE010000065.1:4666-11693 GCA_964605435.1 uncultured Akkermansia sp. | reverse complement strand
TCCTGCGATGAATTCCTTCTCCGGGCACTCGCGGCGCAGCCGGTGCAGCATGCCGCTTTCCGTGGCGATAATGAACTGGCGGGCCGGATGGCGGCGGCAGAAGTGCACCATTTTCTCCGTGCTGCAGACTTCATCGGCGAGCAGGCGGACGGCGAAGGTGCATTCCGGGTGAGCGACCACCGGAGCGTCCGGGTATTGTTCCTTGATGCGGAGAATGCTGTCGCGGGTGAATTCCACGTGCACGTAGCAGGCCCCCTGCCAGAGGTCCATTTTCCGGCCCGTCTGTTCCATGACCCACGATCCCAGATTCGCATCCGGAACGAAGAGGATATTGCGGTCGGCCGGGACTGATTCGACGATGCGGACGGCATTGCCGCTGGTGCAGATGCAGTCGCTGAGCGCCTTCACTTCTGCGCTGCAGTTGATGTAGGCGATCACGTAGTAATTGCGGTCCGCGTGGCGGCGCAGGTATTCCTCGAGCGCCGGACCCGGGCAACTCTGCTCGAGCGAACATCCCGCATCCTTGTCCGGCAGCACCACGATCCGTTCCGGATTCACAATCTTCGCCGTCTCCGCCATGAAATGGACCCCGCAGAAGGCAATCACGTCGGCCGGTGTTTCCTTGGCATGATAGGAAAGCCCGAGCGAGTCGCCCACAAAGTCCGCCACTTCCTGGATGTCGCGGCTCTGGTAATTGTGCGCGAGAATGACCGCATTGCGTTCCTTCTTGAGGCGGAGGATTTCGGTGCGGAGGTCGATCGAAGTGGCTGTGCTCATGCGGTTGGTTCCTGTGAAGTTGTGGGTTCAGCGGCATCCTGTGAATCCGGAGAATCGGTGGGCGTTTCCCCGGGACTCTCCCCTGCCTCTGCAGATGGGGACGCGGCGGGAGTTTCCGCGGATGGTTGCGGGGCAGCATCTGCTGGAGCATCTGCTCTTGGGGTGAGCATGAGGGAGACCTCGCGCTGGACGGCTTCGACCTGATCGAGTTTCAGTTCCGGGTCGCGGATGATGTAGACTTCGCCGGATTTTGGTTGTTCGTAGATGAGGAAGGTGGCGTCATCGGTTTCGCGGGTAGCGGTCTGGCGGAGTTGTTTTTTCCGTTCCAGCATGACGGCGAGGCCGAGATAGGCATCTTCGAGGTCATCGAGATTTTCTTCGATGAGGCGGCGGAGGAGGGTTTCGGCGGTTTCCTTTTCGACGACTTCCGGTTTGGCGTTGGAGATGGGGGCTTCGTAGACGGATTTCCAGAACGAGAATGGGGTGGCAGCGGCGCGGGCTTCGTCCCAACCGGAGAGTGAGAAGTCGCGTCGGATCAGTTCTTCCGACTGAGGGTCATCGAAGAGGGCGGTGTAGGAGGTTTCGGCTTCGTTCAAGGGGATGCGGGTGTGGGGAGAGGCATGGGTTCGGGTGCGGGTGTTCCGGTTCTCGGTGATGGCCATGGTTGCGGTACGAGCGAGCCAATGGGGTAGGGCTGCGGGGTGCGGAAGACAACCCCGGTTTTCCCGGCAGTTCGGATTGGGCAAGGTGCGCTGCGGCCCGGTGGCGGTCAGGCGAGGAGGCTGCGGATGACGTGGCCGTGGACGTCGGTGAGGCGGCGGTCGACGCCGCCGGCGCGGACCGTGAGTTGTTCGTGATCGATGCCGAGCAGGTGGAGGATGGTGGCGTGGACGTCGTAGACTTCCGTGACGTTCGAGCGGTCGGCTGGTTTGAAACCGAAGTCGTCGCTGCTGCCGTGGGTGGCCCCGCCGCGGATGCCGCCGCCGCAGAGCCAATTGGTGAAGCAGAAGGGATTGTGGTCGCGCCCGCGGCCGCCCTGGGAACTGGGCATGCGGCCGAATTCCGTGGTCCAGAGCACAATGGTATCGTCGAGGAGACCGCGTTGCTTGAGGTCGCGCAGGAAAGCCGAGGCTCCGTGGGCGAAGCCGCGGGCAAGGGGACCGTGGTCGCGTTCCACGTCTTCATGGGAATCCCTGTTGCGGCGGGGGAAGCCATTGTCGTTGCCGCTCCAGACCTGGACGAAGCGGACGCCGCGTTCGAGGAGGCGGCGGGCCGCGAGGCATTTGCGGCCGAAGGCGTCGATTTCCTCGCCGTCATTGATTTCCTTGGGCCAGTGGCGGACGTCGTCGCGGATGCCGTACATGGCGCGGGTGGCGGGCGATTCTCTGGAGATGTCGAGGGCTTCGGGGGCGGCCAGCTGCATGCGGGCGGCGAGTTCGTAGCTGCGGATGCGGGCGTCGAGACGGTCGTCGCCGCTGCGGAGGCCGGCATGGCGGCGGTTGAGCGACGCCATGAGTTCGTGCGCTGCGGATTCGGCGGCTGGGCTGGTGAAGTCTGCGCGGCGGTCCGGGAAGAGGTCGGTTACTGGGGTTTCGCTGTCTGGCTGGATGATGGTGCCCTGGTGCTGGGCGGGGAGGAAGGCAGCGTCCCAGTTCTTGGTGCCGTTGGAGGCGAGTCCGCGGTGATCCGGGATGACGACGAACGCCGGGAGGTTTTCGTTCATGCTGCCGAGGCCATAGCTGACCCATGCGCCTGCGCTGGGGAAGCCCGGGCGGTTGAATCCCGTGGTCTGCAGGAGCGTTCCCTGGCTGTGGACACCCGTTTTTCCGACCATATTGTGGACGAAGGCGAGTTCGTCCGCGATCGGACCGAGGGCCGAGACTGGTTCGCTGAGGAGGCGGCCCGATTGCCCGTAGGGCTTGAATTCCCAGATTGGGCGGAGCCATGGACCGAGACCATCCTGGAAGGCTTCGACGCGTTCCCCGAACTCGCTCGGCTGACCGTGGCGCTTGAGCAGTTCCGGTTTGAAATCGAAGAGGTCGATGTGGCTGGCGGCTCCGGCCATGAAGAACTGGACGACGCGGCGTGCCCTTGGCGGGCGGTGCGGGGCCGGGAGGGCAGCGGCGGGCAGCTCACGGCTGAGGAGCGAGGCGAGGGCCACGCCGGGAAACGACTGAAGAAGCGAGCGGCGGCTGAGCGGCATGAGTTTCCGGGAGGGGATCAGTCAACGAAGCAGAATTCGTTGAGATTGAGAATGGCGCGGCAGGCATGGGGCAGCCCGTGGCGTTCGGCGTAGGCGGTCAGGTCTGCCAGTTCGTCCGGAGTGGGGTCGCGCTGGAGGGCGAGGCGGAACGCGGTGGCCATGGCCTGCTGTGGAGAATCCTGCGGGAGTCGTCTGGCGAGGGCGCTGGCGGCGACGAGGGTGAGTTGGTTGTTGAGTTGGGCGAGCGATTGGAGAGGCGTGATGGTCTGGGTGCGTTTTTCGACGAGCAGGGATGGGTCGGCGCAGTCCATGGTGGCCATCCATGGCTGGGGTTTGCTGCGGACGAGGAAGCGGTAGACCGAGCGCCGGTGGAGGGCGGGATTGGCGAGGTCGGCGAGATGGTATTCGTAGTGCGGCGAATGTTCCGGGTGGAGGACCACGAAATCCTGAAAGGCCGGACCGCCGAGGGATCGGTCAAGGAGGCCGGCAACCGCGAGCATGCCATCGCGGACCGCTTCCGCTTCGAGTTTGCGGCGCGGCATGCGCCAGAGCAGACGGTTTTCCGGGTCGGCAACAGGGGCGTCATGGTAATCCGAGGCCCGGCGGTAGGCCTGCGAGGAAACGATGAGACGGTGGAGTGATTTGAGGGAACCTCCCGAATTGCGGAACCATGTGGCCAGCCAGTCGAGGAGTTCCGGGTGCGAAGGCAGTTCGCCCATGCGGCCGAAGTCCGATGGGGTGGCGACGAGGCCCTGACCAAAATGGTATTGCCAGATCCGGTTGACGATGCTGCGCCATGTGAGGGGATTGCGTGGGTCCGTGATCCAGCGGGCGAGAGCGGCGCGGCGTTCGCCTTCTGGCGCGTCAGCGGGAAGCTGGAAGCGGCTCGGAAGACCAGGCAGGCAGGACAGGGCACCGGGGCTGGCGGGCGCGAGGCGGCGTTTCACATCGCCACGGGAAAGCACGTGAATGGCGCGCGGTTTGCCACCTGTGCCGCGGAACGCCCCGCTGCCATGATGGACCGTGCCGCAGTAGACCTTTGACTGGGGAGGCAGGGCCGCCAGTGCTGCGGTGGCCTGCTGGCGGGCTGATTCGGCACGGGTCCATGCCGCAGCATCGTCCGGTCCAAGGATTGCCGCGACAAGGGTGTCGCGTTCCGCTTCCATGCGGGCAATTGCGCCATCCGGGGCCGCCAGCGACCTGGGATCGACGCCCGGGTACCAGCGGTCGGTCAGATTCGTGCGTTGCCAGCGGACCGGGGCTTCAATGCTGTCGAGTGAAGACACGGAAGCTCCCGCCGCCATGTTTCCGCCGTCGCCATCGCGCACTTCCAGTTCGGCCAGGGAGAAAATGTAATCGTTCTGCCGCGGCGCGAGTTTCACGGCGGTGACGCGGATGTAGCGGGCTTCCGCGGGCCGGTCTGAGCTGACCTCGGCGAGGGCGGGATTCGGGAAATCGGCCGCGGTTTCGTCGCGGAGGACATGGACGCCCGACTGGAAATCCGGGTCGTGGGAAGCCTCGATGCGGAAGCGGACAGGGAAGCCGAAGCCATTGCCGATGCCATTGAAGTCATCGTGGCAGGGCCGGAGCGAAACCTTCGTGAAGCGGCGCGGGGCCCCGAGGTCAACCTGCACCCATTTGGCAATGTCGCTGCGGGTTTCAATGGCCGAGTGCCAGCCATTCTGCTGGGAAAGCTGCGCCGATGGCTGACGGGCCGCGGCAATCCTCGCCTCGAGTTCCGTCAGTTTCCCGCCGGAGCGTTCCGCGGCCGTGGCGCGCATGGCATCGGCCTGCGACTGCGCAGCCGTCAGTTCCGCGGTCAGGACGGCCCGGCGCTGCGCCACCTCATGGTCCTTGTCGTATGCCCGGTCGGCACGGTCGACGGCAGCAAAGACCGCCTGGAGCGAGTAATAATCTTCGGCGCTGACTGGATCGAACTTGTGGTCGTGGCACTGGGCGCAATGCACCGTGACCGACGTGAAGGTATTCATGGTATTGGCGACCATGTCATCGCGGTCGAGGTGGCGGGCGATCATGCCGTCGGTTTTTTCCTCCGGGACTTCGGCGTGGCCGATAAAGTCCCATGGTCCTGCCGAGATGAAGCCGAGGGCTTCGATGCCGTCGCGTGTGCCCGGGAAGAGGACATCGCCGGCAATCTGTTCCTCCACGAAGCGGGCGTATGGTTTGTCTTCCTGAAAGGCGCGGATGACATAATCCCGGTACGGCCATGCATGCGGCCGTGGCTGATCCTTGTCGTAGCCATGGGTGTCGCCGTAGTGCACCACGTCCAGCCAGTGCCGGGCCCAGCGTTCCCCGTAATGCGGACTCGCGAGCAATTGCTCCGTCAGTTCCTGCCATGCCTTTTCGGGATCAACGGCCGAGGCGGCCACAAAGGCATCCGCTTCCTCCGGTGAAGGCGGTAGCCCCGTCAGGTCGAACGTGAGACGGCGCACGAGCGTCCGGGCCGTCGCTGCGTCCACCGGTTTGATGCCTTTGGCCGCGAGGGCGGCGTCGATGTGAAAATCGATGGGATGGCCGGCGATGACTGCTGGTTCTGCGGGCAGGGGCTGGAGTGACCACCATGGTTTTTCCCCGGCCGGCGTCTGCGTGACGGCAGCGAGGCAGAAGATCAGCAGCAGGGGAAACCGGGATGGCATGACCCCACAGATACGTGGGCAGGAGGCGCGTCTGATCGTTCCGCGCGGCGAAAATGCGGCGGTGCGGCCCGCTATTTTTCCCGGGTCCAGATGGGGACGTTTTCCTTGATCGTCCGCATGACGCGGATGTCCCGGATGGTGGTGGGATCGACCGTCAGCGGGTTTTTGTCGAGGATCACGAGGTCGGCGAGCTTCCCGGGTTCGAGGGATCCCTTGGAGGCTTCCTCGCCGTATTGCTCGGCGGCCCAGATGGTCATGGAGCGAAGCCCTTCGAACGGGGAAATGCGCTGGTCCGGCCCGATGGCGGCACCGCTGCGGGACGTGCGGTTGACCGCCGAATGGAGCATCATCATCTGATCGAGCGGAGCGACCACGAAATCGGTATGATTGGTCGGGCGCAGGCCGGCGTCGATGGCGTCGCGCATCGGGCTGATGTAGTTCGCCTGTTCCGGTCCGCGGTTCGCGATGTGGGCGTCGGCGAAATAGAAGGTGTGCAGGGTGTAGAAGGACGGACGGATACGGTATTTGACAAAGGCTGGAATCTGATCGCGCCGCAGAAACTGCGTGTGGATCGTGGTCACGTTCCAGGGACGGGAAAAATCGTCACCGCGGGCGGCCGTGTAGGCTTCCCGGAACGCGTCGATGGCGGCGTCTCCATTGCAGTGCAGGATGAGGGGAACGTCCATCTGATAGACCTTGCGGACCATTCCATTGATGAGCGGCTGCGGGAAGGTTGGTTCGCCCTTCCAATCGGTTTCGCCGCCCGGTCCGCCGGTCAGGTATGGGGTGGTGAAGAAGGCGGTGCGGCCCTGGGGCGATCCATCGATGGTGATTTTGACGCCGCCGATTTTGAGCCGCTGCTGGTAGCTTCCCCATGTGTCCTTGGGAAATTCCGCGAGGGTCTTTTCGAGGTCGGTAATGAAGGGATAGGTGACGACATCGATGATGTGGGCACCGGCGGCGGCCGCGCGCTTGAGCGTCCGCAACTGGGGAAGGTGGGTGGCTCCTTCGTGTGCCGTCGTAATGCCCGTGGCGGCATAGAGGAGCTGCCCGGCCTTCGTGGCGGCGATTTCCGCTTCCGGGCTCAGGGGCTCCGTCTTTTCAAAAATCGGCAGGAAGGCGGTTTCCATGATGAGGCCCCATGGTTCCTCCGTGCCTGGCTTGCGGACGATGACACCGCCCGGCGGGGTCGGCGTGGCCGCGCTGATGCCATAATGCTTCATGGCAAGAGTATTGAGAACGGCCCCGTGCATTGAAACGTGATCGACCCGCACGGGATGGTCGGGAAATGCCTCATCGAGATCGTCCCGGTTGAGGAGTCGGCCGCCGGGCATCACGGAATCATCGTAGCCATAGGCCATGAGGAACGATCCCCTGGGAATCTGGCGCG
>CAZSDE010000065.1:0-4656 GCA_964605435.1 uncultured Akkermansia sp. | reverse complement strand
ATTCCCGAAGGGCCGTCACGATCCCGGGGACGTCCTTGCCCACGCCCGAGGGTGGAGGGTAGACGCAGCATTGATTGGCGACCGCGAGTGAATTGATGTAATGCCCGTGACCGTCAAGAAACCCTGGCAGGAGGGTCTGGCCTTCCAGGTCGACCACCTTCGTGTCCGGTCCCTTCCGGCTCATGGCATCGGCGACACTGCCTGTGAACGTGATGCGGCCCTGCGTGGCGGCGAGCGCTGCCACCGTTTCCGCACGGTCCCCGGCCATCGTCACAATGGTCCCGTTATGGTAGATGGTATCGGCAAGCGCCGGGGCAGGGGAGGCACTGGTGGCTGCCGACGGCGTCGCTGGCTTCGGTCGGTCGCAGGAAGTGAAAACGGCAGCAGCGGCGGCCAATGCTGCGCGGAAGCGAAACGGGGGAATTCCGGCCTTGTTCATGGACCGGTTCATCGCATGCGCAGCCAGTCGCCGCTAGCGGGATCCATCGAAGTCTTCGTCGTCCGGGTCGATGAGGACTTCGCGCGGTTTTGCGCCGTCGCCGGGGCCGATGAGGCCCCGTTGTTCGAGGAGGTCCATCATGCGGGCCGCGCGGCCGTAGCCGAGCCGGAGCCGGCGCTGGAGCAGGGATGTGCTGGCCTTGCGCTCGGCCACGATCACTTCAATGCAGCGCTCGAGGGTTTCCTCGTCTTCCGCGGACAATTCCTCCGCTTCACCGTCGTCGCCGGTGGCGTCGCCGAGGCTGCGCTGGACTTCCTTGTCGTACGCCGGCGACGCCTGCTGCTTGCAGTGCTCCACGAGATCGTGAATCTCGTCATCGGTCACAAAGGCACCCTGAGCGCGGTTCAGTTTGGACGTTCCGGGAGGCAGGTAGAGCATGTCGCCTTTGCCCACGAGCTTCTCGGCTCCCTTGGTATCGAGAATGACGCGCGAATCGAGAGCGCTGCTCACCTGGAAGGCAATCCGGCAGGGAATGTTGGCCTTGATGTTGCCGGTGATGACTTCCGCCCGCGGTGTCTGCGTCGCGAGGATCATGTGAATGCCCGCAGCCCGTGCCTTCTGGGCAATGCGCTGAATGAGTTGCTCCATGTCCGCCGGAGCGGTCTGCATGAGGTCGGCCAACTCGTCGATGATGACGACAATGTACGGAATGGAATCCGGAATGGTCGGTTCGTCCGATTCCTCTTCGAATTCAGCATTGTCCTCCGCCACCAATTCACTGTCGTCCCAGACCGAATCGGCATCCGACGTGGCGAAAGCGACCTGATGAGTGGTGAGGGCTGCGTCATCGGCTTCCTCGTCGAGATCGCTGGCCACGAAGACGGCATCGTTACCGTCGTCGTCTTCCGCTTCCGGCTGCGGAGTGCGTCCCTCGAACATGGGAAGGAGCGGGGTGTTTTCGTCCGGGCGGTTGCGGCGGCCGCTGCGTGCCTTGGTTGCCGTACCTGCGGCCGCCGCGGCTGCGGCAGCAGCTTCCTCGGCCTTGCGGCGGCGGTTGTTGAACGATTCGAAATTCCGCACGCCTTCCGACGCGAAGAGGCGATAGCGGTGTTCCATTTCATTGACCACCCATCGGAGGGCCATGATGACTTTCTTCGGGTCGGTGACGACCGGGACCACGAGGTGGGGAAGGTCGTTGTAGGTCTGCATTTCCACGACCTTGGGATCGACCATGATGAAGCGCAGCTGTTCCGGAGTGAACTGGAAGAGCAGGGAACCAATGATGGAATTGATGCAGACCGACTTTCCGGATCCGGTGGCTCCGGCCACGAGCAGGTGAGGCATGGCCGCAAGGTCGGCGGTGATCGTATTGCCATAGACGTCCTTGCCGAGAGCGAGCGGGAGCTTCGCCTTGGTGTTCGCAAAGGTGTCGTCCTCGAGCAGTTCGCGCAGGGGCACCGCCACCTTGTCGTTGTTGGCAATCTCAATGCCCACGGTGTCCTTTCCGGGAATCGGCGCGAGGATATTGATCCGTTCCGCCCGGGTCGCCCGTGCAAGGTCGGCTTCCAGCGCCGTGATGCGGCTCACCCGGAGTCCATCGCTCGGGTAGATCTCATACCGGGAAATCGTGGGTCCACGCGTGATCGGTCCAGGAGCCACCTGAATGCCGAACGTGGCGAGCGTTGCGATGATGGTCTTCTGGGTTTCGCGGAGGGCGCGTTCGTCAATTTTCACATCGCCGGCCGCTTCGTCCCAGTGCAGGATATCAAGAGGCGGAAGCTGGTAACCGGAATAATCCTGGGTCCCGGGACGCACCACGGGAGCAGGTTCACCTTCCGCCCGCGGCTTCTGCTGCTGGCGACGCCATTCAGCGAGCGAGGGCTTGCGGTCACCAGTGGGGGCCTGACGGCGAGATCCATCAATGATCGGTGGCTCGGGCGCAGCCTCGGCAATTTCTTTTTCCTCGTCGCTTTCCCCGTCATCCGTGGCTTCGGCCTGCGGAACGGCGGCGGTACGGCGGCCACGGGACTTCGCAGGCAGCGGTGCTTCGTCCTCGGCCCCTTCGTCGAGTTCATCGAGATCAAGCGTACCCTCAGGATCCATGAGCGTGTGCTGGAATCCTTCCGGCGTAGTGATCCCGGCCTTGCGGAGTTCTTTTTCCAGCCGACGGCGCTCGCGTTCCGCCTTCCGCTTTTCCTGCTCAAGGGCCTCCGCGGAATCAGCCGCAGCCGACAGCTGATTTTCCCGGTGACGCCCGCTGAAGAGGTCGCCCAGCTGCGCAAACGCCGTGCGCAGGGACCGGCCAAGCGTTCCCGGACGCAGACCCGTCATCAGAATGAGACCAGCCGCATAGGCCAGCAGCGAAAGAAGGAGAAGTCCCGCCGTTCCGATGCTGGTCTCAGCCATGCGCCGCCCGATGAATCCAAAGCCGCCCCCGGGTCCGAGAATGTTGAATTCCTCGTCCCAGTTGACGAGCATGAACTTCTGGAGGCCAAGGAAAACCGCCCCCGAAACCACAAAGAGAACCATGCCCACCAACGGACGCGCCGGAAGAAATCCCTGCCGCAGCAGCCGCAGCCCCATGAAAATCCGTGCCAATCCCAGCCAGAGCAGACTCACCGGCAGCAGAAAGGCCGCCCCACCAAACAGAAACATCGCATAGCCAGCCACCGTCGCCCCAAAGGGCCCAATCACATTCGCCACCGGATCATTCGGCGGATTCTTCGTCGCAAAGGCCACCCAAGGCCGCAGATCGTCCGGCGTATACGTCGCCAGCGCCAGAAACATGGCCGCTCCCGCACTGAGCAGCAGCAGCGACCGCAAATCCACACCCCCAGCTCCAGCATCAAACGTCGGATCGTCCTGGCGGCGGCTGGGGCGGTTCAGTGACATGGCAGGCAAAGGCTGAAGCTAATTGAGTTGCAGAGCATCCGGATCCGCGGTAATACCTCCTGTTCGGACAGGAACCACCACCCGCTTCTCCTCCCTCACATTATCCGGAGCAGGAAGTGGATCAATCCTGAAATCTCGGAAATCTTAAGTTTTTCCTGAATTTCCGGAATGTTCGCCATTTCCACGGCGTCCTGCGCCTTTCAGCCACCCGAATTCCCCATGTCCCACGACCCGCCGTCTTCCATTCACCAAGTACTGCGATTCCGCCCGATTTATCAGGAACGGGTCTGGGGAGGCAGGGGTCTGGCGGATCGGTTTGGCCGGGAACTACCTGAGGGCAAGGTGATTGGAGAAAGCTGGGAGATTTCGGACCGACCCGAGGCGCAGAGCGTCGTCATGAATGGCGCGCTGGCCGGGGTGACCCTGCACGAGCTGTGGGAACGGGCACGGGCGGCGGTCTTCGGCTCCGGGGCTCCGGATGGTCCGGTTTTTCCGCTGCTGGTGAAGATTCTCGACGCCTGCGACACGCTCAGCCTGCAGGTGCACCCGCCGGACCACTGCGCCGCAGCGCTGGGAGGCGAACCGAAAACGGAAATGTGGGCCGTCGTCCATGCCGAACCCGGAGCCGCGCTCTACTGCGGGGTGCAGGATGGGGTTGGACGCGAGGAATTCGCCGCAGCCCTCGCATCAGGCACCGTGGCCGACTGTGTGCCACGCCTTCCGGTGACCTCCGGCGACGCCATTTTCATCCCCAGTGGCCGACTCCACGCCATCGGGGCCGGCCTCATGATCTTCGAAATCCAGCAGAACAGCGACACGACCTACCGGGTCTTCGACTGGAACCGGGTCGGTCTCGACGGTTCGCCGCGCCCACTCCACGTCCAGGAATCGCTGGCCTGCATCGACTTCAGCGACTGCCATCCAGCCCTCACACCGCCGGACGCTCCCGTGCTCGCCAGCTGCCGCCACTTCCGCGTCCGCCGCATCGTCCAGCCAGCTCAGTCGCAAACTCCATGGGGCACGCCCGGCGATTTCAGCATCCTCGCCGTCGTCCGCGGCTCCGCCACCATCGCCCGAGAATCCCTCAACCCTGGCGACTTCGCCATCGTGCCCGCCAGCCTCCCAGCCAGCCTCCGCACCGTCACCATCGGACCAGAGGAAACCGAATTCCTCGAAACTACCTTCGGCCAGTCATCAGACTGATCAGCCAACAGCCGCAGGGGAATTGCCGCAGATCTCGCTCCTCGGATCACGCCCACCGATGCCCACGCCATTTCCCCGGTTCTTCATTTTACATGACATATATTGTATCAAGTTATGCAATC
>CAZSDE010000064.1:9102-11748 GCA_964605435.1 uncultured Akkermansia sp. | reverse complement strand
CCTCAGCAGATGGCTCCCGCCACCCGGTTGAGCCCAAAAACAAGGCCACGCCCACCCGCAGAGCCACGCCCACCGCTGAAGTGCCTGCCCTCCCGGAATCCCCAGTCAAACGCGGCCGCGGCCGCCCCCCCCAGACCCCCCTTCCCACCCCCGCACCAGCCAGTCCTTCCCCCGACGCCACCATCGAAAGCCCGGAAATCCAATCGAAAGTACGCGAACTCATCCGGCTCGCCAAGGAACAAGGCTACGTCACCTACGACGACCTCAACGAACAACTCCCCCACGACGTCATCCACCCCGACCTCGTCGAGGAAATCATCCTCCGCCTCCGCAACCTCGAAATCGATATCATCGATTCCTCCGAAGTCGACCGCGTCAAATCCCCTTCGCCCATCGCCTCGCCCGTCCGCGAAATCGACGACCGCCCCCCGGACCGCCCCGACGCCCTCGACGACCCCGTCCGCCAATACCTCAAGCAGATGGGTCAGGTCCCCCTCCTCACCCGCGAACAGGAAGTCGAAATCTCCATCCGCATCGAAAAAGCCGAGGAATCCGTCTCGCGCGTCCTCAATACCTTCGGCTTCATCACGAACGCCTACCTCGACCTCGCCGCCCGCCTCATCGACGGCTCGGAACGATGCGACAAGGTCGTCGTCGACAAGAAAATCGAAGGCCGCGAACGCTACCTCAAAGCCGCCGCCCGCCGCCCACCACAGTTCCGCGAACACCACAAGGCCGCCCAGGAGTCATGGAACAAGGTGCTCGAATGCAGAACTCCAGCCCGCCGCGAAACACTCGCCACCTCCTTCCGCAAAGCCCTCAGCACCGTCCAGCGGGCCTGCGCCCGCTTCCACTTCAAACAGAAAACCATCGAGGAATTCGAATCCCTCGCGGAAGCGTTCATGCTCGAACTCGTCGATGCCGAACAACGCCTCCGCGAACGCCCGGATGACCACTCCGCCCGCGAACAACTGCTCGACCTCGAACGCCGCTCATGGCAGACCAGCGAGGAATTCCACGCCTCCTTCAGCGAACTCCGCCGCCACCTCCGCGACGCCCACCGCGCCAAAAAGGAAATGGTCGAAGCCAACCTCCGCCTCGTCATCTCCATCGCCAAGAAATACACAAACCGTGGCATGCCCTTCCTCGACCTCATCCAGGAAGGCAACATGGGCCTCATGAAGGCCGTCGAGAAATTCGAATACCGCCGCGGCTACAAATTCTCCACCTACGCCACATGGTGGATCCGTCAGGCCATCACCCGCAGCATCGCCGACCAGGCAAGGACCATCCGCATCCCGGTCCACATGATCGAAACCATCAACAAGCTCATGCGGGTCCAGAAACAACTGGTCCAGGAACTCGGGCGCGAACCCACCCCAGAGGAAATCGCCGACGAAATCCACCTCCCGGAAGAACGCGTCCGCGCCGTCCTCAAAATGGCCCAGACCCCCATCTCCCTCCAGGCCCCCGTCGGCGACGGCGACGACACCAGCTTCGGCGACTTCATCGAGGACAAATCCGCCGACAATCCCATGGAACGCACCGGGTTCTCCCTCCTCAAGGATAAACTCAAAGCCGTCCTCGAAACCCTCAACGACCGCGAACGCGCCGTCCTTGAACAGCGCTTCGGCCTCCACGACGGCTTCAGCCGCACCCTCGAAGACGTCGGCCGCCAGTTCCAGGTCACCCGCGAACGCATCCGCCAGATCGAAGCCAAGGCCCTCCGCAAAATGCGCCACCCCACCCGCATACGCCACCTCGAAGGCTTCATTGACAATCCCTCCCCCTGAATTCCATGCGCCCTGCCCTGCTCGCCCTCCTCGTCTGCCTCGCCTCAGCCATCGCCCAGACCCCGGAGGACCGCTTCCGCAAAGGCGTCTCCCTCTTCTTTGATTCCAGAATCAAGGAGGCCCTCGCCGAATGGGACGCCCAGGTCGCCGCCGACCCCGCCACCCTCCCCTACCACTGGCAGCGTGGCATCGCCCTCTACTACGCCAACCGCTTCGCCGACGGCCGTGCCCAGTTCGAATCCCACCAGAAGGTCAATTCCCAGGACGTCGAAAATGCCGTCTGGCACTACCTCTGCGTCGCAAAACTGGAAAATCCAGCCGCCGCACGCAAGGCCCTCCTCCCCACCACCAAGGACCCCCGCATCCCCATGAAGGAGGTCCACGCCCTCTTCGCAGGCTCCGGCACCCCGGAAGCAGTCACCGCCGCCGCCACCAAAGCCGGCGGCGAAGCCAAAGCCTACGCCGACCTCTACATCGGCCTCCACGCCGAAGCCAATGGCGACTCAGCCACCGCCCGCCGGCACCTCACCGCCGCCGCCGCCGCCTTCCCGCAGGAGAGCTACATGGGCGAAGTCGCCCGCGTCCACTGCAGACTCCGCAAATGGGAATCCACCCCGGCCACGCCACCGCCAGCTCCAGCAAAACCCGCGCCCGCTGCAACACCACGCTGACATGGGCCGTACCCCGGTAACCAACCCGAACCGTTCCGACCCATGACCCACCGCCAGTTCCTCTCCCTCACCTCGGCATTCCTCCTCTCGCCCGTCAGCGCCGCCGACCCCACCACCCCCCCCCCCCCAGCCCCCCACCGGGAAATGGAAACCCTCACCCTCGGAGCCGGATGCTTCTCGTG
>CAZSDE010000064.1:0-9092 GCA_964605435.1 uncultured Akkermansia sp. | reverse complement strand
AAAGTCGTCAGCGGCTCCTCCAATGGCCACGTCAAGACCCCCACCTACCGCCAGATCTGCGAAGGCGATACCGGCCACGCCGAAGTCGTCCAGGTGACCTTCGACCCCGCCACTCTCCCCCTCGAGAAACTCCTCGAAGTCTTCTTCGAACTGCACGACCCCACCACCCTCAACCGGCAGGGCAATGACGTCGGCACCCAATACCGCTCGGGTATCTTCTACCACTCGGACGATCAGAAAACCACCGCCGAAAAAGTAAAGGCCAGCCTCGGCAAAGCCGGCAAATTCCCCGCTCCCATCGTCACGGAAATCACCAAACTCGACAACTTCTCCGTCGCCGAGGACTACCACCAGAATTACTTCAACGCCAATTACACCAAGGGCACGGGCAACTGGGGCTACTGCCGGGCCACCATCGTCCCGAAACTGAAGAAAATGGGCCTCCTCAAACCGGAAGAAGCAGACCGCTGAAATCCCCCACGGCAAACTCCCCTCTGCCGCCCAAGGCCCCCCACACGCATTCACGGGGGCACCAACCGGGCATGCATTCCGCCATCCCGGAAAATCAAGGTAGAGCCATTGTTAAATTTCCTTGAAAAATCAAGGAATGCAGAGCGCCCCCCGCACGCTCCCGCCGGAAATTAAATGCTTTCCGGGCCGCCCCAGCGCGCAACCCAAGACAATACGGGCACCGGAGGCGAAATTAGTTAACGCAACTAAATTATTCGCGTTTCAATTCGCCCAAAAACACCCTCCAGGCACAGTTTCTGCACCCTAGGATCCTCACGGAAAAATAGATTTCTTGTTGATCATTCCACAGAATGTTGTGTACCTTCGCCCCCGCCCTTCAAGATATTGGGGTCCGCCGCCATAGAGAGTCAATGAGACCATAATTTCCAGCGTTCCAACTCATCCCTCCCCTCAAGATCTCCCCGTCACCAGCATTTCCGCCCCTCAGCGAACCAAAATCCTCGACACAACAACTTAAACGACCAGCAATATCGCCATGGAAGTCTCCTTCACCATCGGTTCCAAAACCTTCCTCCTCGATCAATCCAAAGCAGAGGAGGCTTACCACGCGAAAAAAGTCATCAACGGGAGGGATAGCATGGCCTTCAACCTCCTCCCACTCAAATACAAGTGGGCCTACGACCTCTACCGGACCATGAAGGCCAATCACTGGGAACCGGAAGACATCCAGATGCAGACCGACATCCAGCAATGGCGCGGCAGCGACCTCAACGACGTCGAACGCTGGATCATCCGCATGGGCATCGGCTACTTCTCCGCCGCAGAAGGCATCGTCGGCGACAACATCCAGCACGTCGTCCGCGAACTCGTGACCGCCCCGGAACTCAAACTCGTCCTCGGCCGCCACGCCCACGAAGAGAATATCCACGCCGATAGCCTCCTCTACATGATCTCCAGCCTCGGCATCAACCCCCACGAATGCGAGGCCATGTTCGAACAGATCAACTCCATCCGGAAGAAAAACGAATTCGTCTCCCGCATCAGCCGATCCCTCCGCCGCGACATCGACCTCTCCCTCCCCGAAAACAAAAAGCTCCTCGCCCGCAATATCTTCCTCTTCGGTCAGGTCATGGAAGGCACCCAGTTCTACGGACTCTTCGGCATGATCCTCAGCCTCTACCGTCAGAAGAAATTCCCGGGCATCGGGCAGATGTTCCGCTACACCCTGCGCGACGAAAGCAACCACATCGAGGTCTTCCGCAATCTCTT
Organism: uncultured Akkermansia sp.; assembly: GCA_964605435.1. GTDB lineage: Bacteria > Verrucomicrobiota > Verrucomicrobiia > Verrucomicrobiales > V1-33 > V1-33. The sequence continues at coordinate 7,352 of CAZSDE010000064.1, read as the reverse complement.
CATGGACCTCATCGAGGAAAACAAGGAAATCTGGACCGAGGACTTCCGTGAAGAACTCCGCAGCCTCATGAAAGAAGGCATCGCCCTCGAAAAAGCCTTCATCCGCGACTGCCTGCCCGAAAATTCCATCGGCCTCAGCTGCGACGAATTCTGCCGCTACATCGACTACATCGCCGACCGGCGCCTCGAAGGCGTCGGACTCAAAACCCTCAACGGCGACCTCCAGAATCCTCTCCCCTGGCTCGCGGAACTCATGGACATCCGCATCGAACAGAATTTCTTCGAAGGGAAAGTCACCGACTACCAGAAAAGCGGTGCCCTCCAGCTCGCCAGCGACGACGAACTCTGAGCCAAAGCCGGCACCGCACCCCGCAGTACGGACCGTCCCGTTCCACCGGCCGCTTCCAACGTTACTTTAATCACGCTCCTTTCCCTAACGACCAGACCCATGATCGCCAAATCCTTCATCGAGGAAGACATCGCCCTCAAAAAGCAGGCCCTCAGCCAGGCATCCGATCCCAAACCCCGCTTCAACTGGGCGGACGAAACCCCGCCACCGCAGGCCCAGCCCATCCAGGTCCTCAATCAGGGCCAACGCAAGCTCTTCACCCACGCAGACATCGTCACCCTCATCGGCGAAGCCTTCACCGACCTCATGCTGGTCCGCCAGGAACAGGAAATCTTCACCGATAAAAACCGCCAACTGGTCACCCGCATCGCCAGCGCGATCTCCACCGAACTCTCCACCCGCTACGCCGCTCCCGCAGACCAGGAACAATCCGCCATCCGCATCTCCCAGCTCAGCCACATCATCCAGCAGACCCTCGTCCGCGAACAGGCCTACGACATCGCCCGCTCCCTCCTCGCCAGACACCAGGACGCCCTGCCCCTCCACGACGAAGACTCCCACTTCACCCCCACCTCCTCGAAACCAATGCAGTGCCGAGTCATCCGCAGAAATGGCCACGTGGTCAACTGGAACCAGAACAAGATCGAACTCGCCATCCGCAAAGCCTTCCTCTCGCTCCAGATGGACGGCTCCCCAGCCAGCGCCATCGCCCAGACCATCACCGACCGCATCGCCGCCGAAAACCGCCAGATGATCGGCATCGAGGACCTCCAGGACGTCGTTCAGGAAGAACTCATGAAAAGCGGCCACTACAAGGTCGCCGCCTCCTACGTCCTCTACCGCGCCCACCGCGCCGAAGTCCGCACCCAGTCGGAAGAAGAACTCCGGCGCGTCGCCATCGACCGCCAGGAAAGCATGATCCTCCTCAAACTCGAGGACGGCTCCACCACCCTCTGGGATGGCCTCGACCTCCGCAAACGCATAGACTTCGCCTCCATCGGACTCGACCTCTGCCTCTCCCGCGACGCCATCGAATCGGAACTCCGGCGGTCCCTCTTCCCGGAGATGTCCCGCGAAGCCCTCGACCGCACCATCATCCTCAATGCCAAAACCCTCATCGAGCGCGACGCCGACTTCGCCCGCTTCGCCGCCCGCATCTTCCTCACCTACCTCTACGAGGAAGCCCTCGGCTGGGATATCGTAACCGACGGCGTCCATGCCCTGGGCGACTTCCACCGCCGCGCCTTCAAATCCGCCCTCCAGCGCGGCGTCGCCATCGACCGCTACAATCCAACTCTCCTGGAATTCCAGATCGACCGCCTCGCCCAGGCCCTCGATCCCACCGCCGACCTCGATTTCGACTTCGTCGGCATCCAGACGCTCTACGACCGCTACCTCATCGTCGACAAAACCCAGCGCCGCCACCGCCGGCTCGAAACTCCCCAGTTCTTCTGGATGCGTGTCGCCATGGGATTGGCCCTGCTTGAAAAAGATGCCGATACCCGCACCGATCACATCATCGGCCTCTACAACCTCTACAAGAGCCGGCGCTTCTGCTCGTCCACCCCCACCCTCTTCAACAGCGGAACCAACCACAGCCAGCTCTCTTCCTGCTACCTCTACAAGGTCGACGACAGCATCGAAAGCATCATGGTCCGCGGCATCGCGGAAAATGCCTTCCTCTCCAAATGGGCCGGCGGTCTCGGCGGCTCATGGACCGCGGTGCGCGGCACCGGCGGCTACATCAAGGGCACCAACGGGGAAAGTCAGGGCGTCATCCCCTTCCTCAAACTCCACAACGATCAGCTCATCGCCGTTAATCAGGGAGGCAAACGCCGCGGCTCCGGCTGCGCCTACCTCGAGACATGGCACAATGACATCGAGGACTTCCTCCAACTGCGCGTCAACACCGGCGACGACCGCCGCCGTACCCACGACATGAACACCGCCAACTGGATCCCGGACCTGTTCATGAAACGGATGGAAACCCGTTCCTCGTGGACCCTGTTCCGCGCCAGCGAAACCCCGGACCTCCACGAACTCTACGGTCGCGCCTTCGAAACCCGCTACCTCCAGTACGAGGAAATGGCCCGCCGCGGCGAAATCTTCGGACGCGAAATGCCCGCACTCGATCTCTGGAAGCAGATGCTCAAGATGCTCTTCGAAACGGGTCATCCATGGATCACCTTCAAGGACCCCTGCAACCTCCGCAGCCCCCAGGACCACTGCGGCGTCATCCACAGCAGCAACCTCTGCACGGAAATAACCCTCAATACCAGCGCCGACGAAACCGCTGTCTGCAACCTCGGCTCCATCATTCTCGAGAATCACCTCCTCCCGGATGGCTCCATCGACCATGAAAAGCTCCGCGCTTCCGTCCGCATGGCCGTCCGCGCCCTCGACAACGTCATCGACATCACCTTCTCTCCCACCGACGCTGCCCGCCGGGCCAACACGCGCCACCGCCCCATCGGTCTCGGTGTCATGGGCCTCGCCAACTGCCTTTACCTGAAAGGCATCGCCTTCGCCAGCGATGCCGCCGTCGCCTTCAATGACGAAATCATGGAAGCGGTCGCCTTTTACGCTTACGAGGCGTCCAGCGACCTCGCCGCCGAACGAGGCACCTACCAGACGTACAAGGGATCAAAGTGGGATCGGGGCCTGCTCCCTCACGATACCATCGACCTCCTCGAACGCGAACGCGGTCTCCCGATCGACGTCCCCAGAGGTGGCCGCATGGACTGGGAACCTCTCCGCCGGAAAATCGCTGCTCAGGGCATGCGCAATTCCAATGTCCTCGCCATCGCCCCCACCGCCACCATCTCGAACATCATGGGCTCCACCCCCTGCATCGAACCGGTCTTCAAGAACCTCTTCGTGAAGAGCAATCTCAGCGGCGATTTCACCATGCTCAATCCCCATCTCGTCCGCGACCTCAAGAAGCGGAACCTCTGGAGCCAGGAAATGCTCGACCGCATCAAGTATTACGATGGCGAACTCTCGGAAATCGAGGAAATCCCAGCCGACCTCCGGGACATGTACCGCACCGCCTTCGGCATCGATTACCAGTGGATCATCGCCGCCGCCGCCCGACGCCAGAAATGGATCGACCAAAGCCAGAGCGTGAATCTGTGGCTTGCCGTGCCTGATCTCAAGGTCCTCAGCCACATGTACCGCGCCGCATGGCACGCCGGCCTCAAAACCACCTATTACCTCCGCACCACCAGCGCATCCAACATCGAAAAGACCACCGTCAAACTCGATAAGCAGGTCCGCATCTCCAGCGAGGAGCAGGCCTCCGCCTGCAGCCTCGAAGCGCGCGCCCGCGGCGAAATCTGCGAGGCCTGTCAGTGACCCAGCAGATCTCTCAAGATCCCTCGCTGAGCACACTCCAGATCCCCATCGGAAGCCCGCCCGTCCCGCCCATGGGACCGGCGGGCTTTTCCGTGCCGCCACATCCGCCACATCCGCACCAGCAAACGACAGGAATCAGGATTCCTGCCCGGCCGCCGGATCAGATGGTGCCTGCCGGGGTGCCCGCACACCGCCGCCGTCCACATAGTCCTCCAGTAGACGCTGCGTCCGCTCCAGATAGGCCACCCCCTTCGGCAGATCATGCACCAGATAATCACTCATGCTGTCCAGCCGACGCAGATGCCCCGCAAACAACTGATCGAACTCCCGCACCCAGTGCCGGATCCGCTTCAGCTTCTCCGTCGCCTCCTCGACCGCCCGCTTCGCCTTCCTCACCTCCATCTCCTGCATCGTCACCGAATCCTTGAACGAAGACAGCTTGGCCGTCATCAACTCGGCCTGAGCCTGCTCCAGTGCCCGCGTCGCTCTCCGCAGCCGACCCTCCCAGAACGTCCGCTGCTCCGTCTCCAGCCACAGCCGCGCCCGCTTCACTTCATCCGTCACCTTCGAGACCGCTCCCGTCGACCGCGAGAGAAAGACAATCAGATGCGACCGGAAATCCCCCAGCGCTTCGACAGACCGTACTCGGGCTTCAGAACTCATCGGCTTTCGGTTGTTCAGCGCTGATCCAGATACTCCTCGATCCGCTGCGCCTTCCGCAGCAGATACGGAGTGTGCTTCTCGGAGGTCTCCACAAACTTCTTCAGCACCTTCATCGTCGCCACGAATTCCTCCGCAAACTTCTCTGCCTCCTGGTCCTGCCAGGTCGCGCCCAGAGCCGCAAACCGCGCCTGCAGCGACGACGCCCTCACCTGCACATCATCGTTGAAACGCTTCAGTTCCTTCGCAAAGCGACGGACTTCCTCGGGATCCATGATTGCCTGGGCCATAATCGTCTGGAGGTGAAAAACTGCCTGCGTCTTCTACACGGCGAGAACCACCCGCGCAATTCCTCACTTCCAGTTTCCGGAGGATCAGCCAGCCCGTTTCGCGTAGCCTTCACTTCCATCGTTTTTTCCACCGCACCGACCTGGCAGGTAACCTGCCTCCGCACTGTGCGAGTGAACTAAGGTCCGCTCATTCCGCGACCATGACATGATACCCATCTTCGCTGCACGTCCCTGTTCTCTGCCGACGCACGCCGCCACGCACGCTGATGGCCCGGCTCCTCACCGGTAAAACCGCCGCGCCGCCCGGACCGTCTCACTGCTGAATGCGGACTGCAGCCACGTGACCTCGGGTGCCCGGCCGGGCCGCAGCACCACCTCGACAATATCGTAGCGCCACCGGATCTCCGGACAGCCGAGCAGCCGCAGCCAGCTCTCCGCCCCGCGGCGGATGAGCCGCTGCTTGGCCTCATCAACCGCCAGACCAGGCCGCCCAAAGGCTGTGCCCGTCCTCGTTTTCACCTCGGCAAAGCACAGGTCCTGCCCGTGCCGGCAGACCAGATCAACCTCCCCACCATCCGGCCCCCGGTAGTTCCGGTAGAGAATCCGGCAGCCCCGCGTCCAGAGCCACCGCGCCGCAATGGCCTCCCCACGGCGACCCACCCAGTGCGGATCAACCGCGCCCGCCTGCTCAGAAATCGAAGGTCGGTTGAGCAATGGGCTCAAACGAGCGACGATGAAGCGGACAGGGCCCATGTTTACGGATTAACTGCAAATGCAGCTCTGTCCCATACCCCTTGTGCTTTGCAAACGCATACTGCGGCCACTCGGCGTCCACCTCCATGACCCAGCGGTCGCGCACGACCTTCGCCACCACGCTCGCAGCGGCAATGCTCAGACTGAGCGCATCGCCTCCCACGACACCTTCATGCGGCACCGGAAAACGCGGAACCGGCCACCCGTCAATCAGACAGAAATCGGGCAGCTCCGGCAGCGAACGCACGGCCCGCTCCATCGCCAGATGGGTCGCCCGGAGAATGTTGAGCCGGTCGATCTCCGCCACGCTGGCTTCACCCACCCCGATGAAGACACCCGGAGAGGACTCGAGTTCCGCATGAATCCGCTCACGCTCGGCCGCCTTCAGCTTCTTTGAATCATTGAGCGTTTCATGCGCAAACCCATCCGGAAGAATCACCGCCGCCGCCACCACCGGACCAGCCAGCGGTCCCCGGCCGGCTTCATCAATGCCAGCCACCAGCCTAACTCCGGTCGCCCGTACACGCATTTCCCTTTCCATGTCTGGCATACCACACGGTCATGCGGGGCGATGGCGCGCTCCGCGAGCGCAAATCTCACCCGCAAGTCAGCGCACCCTGCGGTCGCCCGATACCGGATGCGCTCCCTCATCCTTCGGTTCCACATGCCTCGCTTCCCAGCCCGCCCTGTCCAGCAACCCAGACGACCGCGCCGGACGGGCTACCCGGCCCACCGCCCACATCACCACCACCATCATCACGAAAGCAACTGCCACCGCCGCCATCAGCATCAGATTCCGGGAATTCCTCATGCCTTGAACCCGTTTGCGGCCCCGGGATCAGCCCGGCACCATCCGCGGTCCCGGCCGCCCCTTCACAGACTCGGACGATGGCGCACGCCCACCCTTCAGCTCGGCAAAAACCAGCCGCCCCGCACTCGTCTGCAGCGCGGAACTGACCACCACCGGCACTGTGCTCCCCAGCCGATCCCGTGCATGATTCACCACAATCATCGTCCCATCGCCAAGGTAGCCCACCGCCTGATGCTCATCCCGGCCCTCCCGCACGAGCGCCAGTTCCAGCTCATCCCCGGCATTCACCACCATGCGCATGGCATGAGCCAGCTGATTCAGATTCAGGACGGCAACTCCCTGAAGCTGCGCCACCCGCCCAAGATTCGCATCGTTCGTGAGCAGGCGCGCATCCAGACTCCGCGCCAACTGGATCAGCTTCGTGTCCACCAGCTTATCCTGCGGCTGATCATCCTCATGCAGAGTCACCTCGATGCCCCTCGCACTCTGCAGTTCCTCCAGACACTCCAGCCCCCGGCGCCCGCGCTCCCGCTTCATGCCATCCTGCGAATCCGCCAGCACATGAATCTCATCGAGCACAAAGCGCGGCACAATCAGCGTCCCATCCAGAAATCCAGTCGCACAAATCCCCGGCAGCCGTCCATCAATGATGATGTTCGTGTCCACCAGCAGGGGCTGACGCATGATCCCCTCGTTCCGGAACCTCACATAGGGAATGATCAGCGAAAACTCCTGCCGGTTGCTCCGCAGAGCCAGCGAGGTCCCCATGTAGCCAAGGCCAAGATAGACCGCCAGCTGCAGGATTCCGCTGCGGCCTTCCCCGCCCTGATTCCACGGAATGCTGTTCACCAGCCACGCACAGAATATCCCGATCATCAGCCCGAAGGTCCCAGCCGAAAAACTGCGCAGGGTCAGATTCCGCAGCAGCAGATCAATCCCCACCACCGCCGCCGCAAACAGCGCTCCAAAACCAGCCCCCTCAAGGGGCGTAAAGCCGCCCCCCGCCTGCGCGGCCGACATCCCCAGCAGAAGGCAGCATAGCCCGAAGACAATGCGGACAGCAGGAAGGAGGGTGCGCGGCGTCATTGGCTCAGATCGGGCTGACCCAAGCAAACCACAGCCCAGCCCCGCCGGA
>CAZSDE010000063.1:9025-11836 GCA_964605435.1 uncultured Akkermansia sp. | reverse complement strand
CGTGGCCGATGGTGGGGACATAGGCCTGATCCGTGGGTTCGTTGGGTTTGGGTTCGATCCAGATTTCGATTTCCTTGTCGTAGGCGAGCATTTGATTGATGGTATCGAGGAGGCGCTGGTAGGCCGTGCGGGCGTCCTTGGATTCGCGGATGTAGGAACCTTCGCGGGCCAGCCAGAGGACGATGGCGCGGCAGTCGATGGCGCGGGCGATGTCGATGGCCTTGCGGGTGCGGTCCCAGGCGTAGGCGCGGTCGGCTGCGGAATTCGAGGTGTAGGCACCGTCGACGGTCTGTGGGGCGAACCAGAGGCGCGGGGCGACGAATTCGGGGGTGAGGCCGTGGTTTGCGAGGGTGGTTTTGACTTCCGCGGCTTTGCGGAGGATCTGGTCGGGCGAGAGGTCATCCATGCCGGGGACGACATCATCGTCGTGGAACTGGACGCCTTCGAATCCGAGTGGGCGGTAGAGAGCGAACTTTTCCTCGTGGGGGAAGGGGCTGCGGACATCCGGGCCGAAGGGGTCGGCTCCTTCGCTGATGTTCCATGGACCGAAGGAGAAGCGGTAGGTGACGGGAGTGCTCATGATATCGATGGTGGCAAGCATGGGGGTGCGGGGCGTGCAAGCCGGGTGTGGCTGTGGGTGCCACCGCAAAGGTGTGGGGGCTGAAGGATCCGGAGGGAACCGGATTCAGCGGATGCGGCCGGTGCTTTGGAGGTGGAGTTTGAGGATGCGGGTGATTTCCGCGACGGTTTCGGGGGCTTCCACGCAGCTGTGCGGGTGAGGCACGAAGGTTTCGCTGGCGGCTGAGTCGAGGTGACTGCTCCAGTAGGGAACGACGCCGTCGGTACTGTCCTTGCCGCCGGCCTTGCCGCGATCGCCTATGATGGAGTGGTGGGGGACGTTGAGCGGGATGGGTTCGAGGCCGCGGAAGAACGGGTGGCCTGGGGAGAGGTTGCCGACGCTGATGAAGTTGGCCATGTCCATCATTTCGGAGGCGACCGAATCCGCGTTGAGGCGGACGACATTGGTGAGGACCGAGAGTGACTGCGAGGGGAGTTTGACGAGTTTGGTGGCCCAGCGGACGATGCCGAGGTTGGCGATGCGGCTGCCGCGGTGGGGGACGGCGACGAAAACGGCGCGTTTCACCCATGGACGGCTGGAGAACTTGAGGGAGCTGACGAACTGCTGGCGTTCCTTGCTGGACATGCGGAGTTTTTCCGGCGGGAGTTTGAAGAAGGCGTTCCAGAGGGTATCGCCGGGGTCGATGACCTGCATGCGGCTGAGGAGCCCGCCCATGCTGTGGCCGACGAGGACCATGTTGTTCATGCCTGGGTCATTGTGATCCGGGTCGAGCAGGTCGCGGGATTTATCCAGCCATTCGCGGAAGTAGCGAGACGATCCGGGAATGGGGAGGCCGGTGGGGTACATGAAGTACCATGGCTGGTAGTGCTGGCGGAGGATGGGGTCTGCGTAGATGGCATTGATGGCATTCGCCCAGATGTGAGGGTCCGAGACGAGGCCATGGACGAAGACGACCGGGATGCGTTTGGGGTCGTAGGTATCGAGCCGGTAGATCTGGCAGGCGTCGAGGGTGGTTTCCGGTTTGAGGAGGCCGCGGAGACCGAATTTGTCGAGGGTGCCATCGCCCATGCCGAGGGTGACGGCGGCGGTGTAATTCCATGCGAGGGGGAACTGGCGGGCACCGACGCTGACCGTGGGGCTGCGGAGTTCCGCCTGCGGGCGGTAGAGGTGGAGCGTGGCGGGACGCGGCTGGTCCGGGGGAGCCTTGCCGAAGGAGACGATGGCCGTGACTGGCGCGCTCGCTCCATTCGGTGGAAGGAACGGGTATTTCTTCACGAGTTCGGGATCGCGTCCGCGGCGGAGGACGGCCGGGACCCCGATTCCATCGGCGGCCGCGAGGACCGAGCCCTTGATCTTGACTGAATCTGCGAGGCGGATTTCGTCGGCGAGCGAGGATGCGAATTCCGTGGGCTGGACCGGTTCCGGCAGCGGGGCCGAGGGTTGGAAGGCGAAGCTGCCGGGTCCGGTGCCAGTGGTGATGGTGCCCGACCATGTGCGCGGGCGCGACGACTTCTGGAGGTCAGTGAGGATGCTGGCGACAGCGCGTTCGTAGGCTGCTTCGGCGGCCGGGTTCGTCTGGCCCGAGGCGAGGAGGTCCCATGCGGTGGCGGCTTCCGTGAGCGACGCCTGAAGGCGTTTGCTGCCTGCCGGGCTGCTGGGGGTGAGCTGACAGGAAGGGAGGGCGGCGACTGCCGCGGCGAGGGCGGCGGTGCGCAGGGTGAGAGGGAAGCGTTGCATGGGAATGGAATTGTCAGGTATCAGGGTTTGCCCGCGTAGATGACCGTCCATCCGGCGCCGCGGATGGCGGCGTCGGCGGCGGCCGTGAGCGGGCCGGATGAAAGGAGAATCCGGCGCGGAGGAACTGGGCCGGAGGGTGCGGAACTGGCGAAGCCACCCGGGGCGGAATTGACGAAACGGGCCGTGCGGGCGGTCCATGGGAGGTAGTCGACTGGGGCGGCGACTACGATGGATTTGTTCCGGGCGGTGGCCACGGGGAGGGGGGTGTGGATGCTGAGCGAAGCAAGGGGGGACTGATTGCGGTGGTAGCTCGAGAGCATTTCTGCGCAGCGGCAGAAGAAGCGGGCCTGGACTTCCGAGCTGGCACCGCTGGCGAGGGAAACGAGGTTATCGAGTCCGGCGACTCCGGCGAGTCCCTTGATGGCTTTGACGAAGCGGGTTTCCAGGGTGGGGGTGAAGAAGCCGTTGTCGAGGAAGCGGGTGGCGGGGTCCGG
>CAZSDE010000063.1:7971-9015 GCA_964605435.1 uncultured Akkermansia sp. | reverse complement strand
TGATGCGCAGGCTCTGGAGGGTGCGGGCGTTGATTTCCTTCACGGCCGAGGGAGGCTGGGTGAGGACGTATTCGTCGACCTTCTGAGTGATCGTAAGGGGCATGGCGACTGCGGAGATGCCGAAGCCCGTGAGGGTGCCTCCTGCGAAGCCGAGCATGGCCATCTGATTGAGTTTCGGGGCGAGGACCGGGTTGGTGGTGTAGGGATCGACGCCGAGTTTGGCGGCCCACATCTGGCGCCCGCGGCTGGCGGCGAGGGGGTCGCTCACTGGGCGGGATGCCTGTTCCTGTTCCGAGGGAACGTAGCTGCCCGTGCGGTTGTAGCGGTCTTCGAGTTGCTGGGCTTGTTTGGAGGCTGCGCGTCCGAGTTGCTGGGCTCCCTTGCCCACGCGTTCGAAGAGGCCGGCGATGCCTGCGGGGGCTTTTTTGATGCTGTTGACCGGGTCGCGGACGATATTGGCAGCTGCCTGGAATGGTTTGGCGGCCGCGTCGCCGGCAGCCTTGAGGAAGACGCTGGATTTGCTGACGCGGTCGAGTTCGCGGATCGCGTAGAGTTCGCGGACGCGGGTTTCGAGCATTTCGATGCCGAGGCAGCCGAAGCTGCCGTATTCGGTTTCCAGGTCATAGAGGCCGGAGTATCCATCGGTGGGAGCGTTCTGGGAGACGCGCCAGCCGGGACCGGAGAGAAGCCGTGCTGGGAGTACGGTGGCCACGGGCATGGCGCTGACTGCTTCGATGGGGACAGGTCTGGCCGGAGGCGCGGCGATCTGAGCGATGAGCGGAGCAGTGGCGCAGACGAGAGAAAGAAGAACCGGGCGGGCAGCGGGGATCATGGGTGGAGCCATGCGGCGGAGAGGCGGGCGGGGCAAGCGCGGTTGTTCCGGCGATCCGCTGACGAGTGAGCAGATTCTGCTGGCATCCTTGGCTGGAAGTGTCATGAATCGGGTCCTTTCCAATTTTTCATTTTATGAAGCGATCGACATTCCTTGCGGCGGCGGCTGGAGTTCTTCTTGGTGCTGGATCATTGTCTGCGCAGGACGCGGTG
>CAZSDE010000063.1:0-7961 GCA_964605435.1 uncultured Akkermansia sp. | reverse complement strand
ATGCGGTGCATCCGGACACGGCGAAGTGGGTGCCGCTTTTTGCGGAGGACCTGTCTGATGCTTCCTATCCTGCGGGCGTGTGGTCGTTCAAGGATGGGGTGCTGACGGCGACGAAGGATGAATGTGTGTGGACGAAGAAGAAGTATGCGAACTTCACGCTCGACCTTGAGTTCCGGACCGAGGATGGGACAAATTCCGGGGTGATTGTGTACTGCACGGACATGGCGAACTGGATTCCGAATTCAGTGGAGATTCAGATTGCGGACGATCACAGTGCCGAGTGGTCGAAGGCGCCGAAGACGTGGCAGGGCGGGGCGATTTTCGGCCGGCTGGCTGCGAAGAAAAGCACCGTGAAGAAGCCTGGCGAGTGGAACCGGATGACGATCACGTGCCGGGGTCAGATCATCAAAGTGGCTTTGAATGGGGAAGTGGTGACGGAGATGGACATGAAGAAGTGGACTGATGCGAAGAAGAATCCGGATGGCAGTGAGATTCCGGCGTGGCTGAACCGGCCGCTGGCTGAGATGGCGACCGAGGGACACATTGGTCTGCAGGGCAAGCATGCCGGGAAGCCGATTTATTTCCGCAACCTTCGGCTCAAGGCGGAAGGCTGAGGTGAGGTTGGGGGCATGGCGGCGATGCCGTGTGCCAGCGGTTTGAGAATTTCCGCACGAATTTCCTCGTTACCCGCCGCAGTTCTTCCGGATCATCCGGGCAGGTCCTTATCCGTTAGGAGGGGCTGGGCCGGTTGACTCCGGGAGGGCTGCGGTGCCGCGGGAAAAACGGGGGGCGCGGACTGGGGCGGAGAACCGGCGGGCGAGGAAGGCGGCCCGTGGGAGGAGGAGAGACGGATGGGAGCGGACGAGTTGGGTCGGCAGGTGGATTTTCGTGTGAGCGGCGAGGAGTCGCAGCAGGTGCGGGGTGGTGACGGCGAGCGAGAAGAGTTCCGTGGCCATGCGGTGTCCGGCGCGGCCGTGGGTGGCTGCGAGTTCCGAGTTTTCGAGGTAAGGGGTGAGAGCGGCGGCGAGTTCGGCGGGTTTGCCTGGGGAGACGATGGCACCGGTGCGGCCGTGGGCGATCATTTCCGGGACACCGGCGGTGGTGGTGGAGACGCAGGGAAGGGCGGCGGCCATGGCCTCCATGATGACGGTGGGGAGGACGTCCATGCCTCCGGAAGCTTCCGTGACGCAGGGGAGGGCGAAGACGCGGGACTGGCTGAGGAGGCTGGAGACATCCGGTTGGGCGAGCGGTCCGGCGAGGGTGACCTGGCGGGCGAGGCCGGATGAATTGATGAGGCCGCGGAGAGATTCCTCGAGCGGGCCGTCTCCGGCGATGGTGCAGCGGAAATCAGTGCCCTGCTGGCGGAGGATGGCGCAGGCCGCGATGAGGTCGGCGAACCCTTTCTTTTCGATGAGGCGGCCGACGGCGGTGATGATTGGTGGTCCTTCCCGGGGCCATGGGGGAGGTGCTGACGGGATGGTCATGCCATTGTAGACCCGGTGGATGCGTCCGGCGGCGTGCGGGTGGCGCTGCCGGAGCCAGTCGCGTGTGAAATTGCTGACCGTGACCACGAGGGAGGCGTCGCGCATGAGGAGGTCGAGCGTGACCGGGGTTTGCTGGTCCGGGCAGAAGAGGTCGTTGGCGTGGCCGGTGAAGCTGTAGCTGAGGCCGTAGAATCTGCGGATCCACCATGCGGTGCGGGCACCGATGCCTGCGAAGTGGGTATGGACGTGGCGGATGCCGGCTGCGTGGAGCCGGTGGCCTGTCCAGAGTGCTTCGTAGACCCGGTTTTTGTCCGGTCGGCCTTCCCATTGTCGGAGGGTGACGACGGCGTGGGGCGGCAGGAGGTTCTGTTTTTTGAGTTCCGTGACTTCTGCGGTCACCTGATCTGCGGGGGGCAGGACTGTGGTGGCGCTCACCAGTTCCGCGGGAAAGTGGCGGATGGCTTCATCGCTGACCGAGCGGATCGAGAAGAGGGCCGGCTGGAGGCCGAGTGACTGGAGGGCGTTGACTTCGCGGGCGACGAAGGTCTGGGTGAACGAGGGGAATCGTTCGAAGAGGCAGGCGAAGTCCGGACGCATGGGGTTGGGGTGGCGGGGCACCCGATCAGTCGCGGGATTTGAGTTGGGGGAAGAGGACGACGTCGCGGATGGAATCGCAGCCGGTGAGCATCATGATGAGGCGGTCGATGCCGACGCCGATGCCGCCTGCCGGGGGCATGCCGTGTTCGAGGGCGAGGAGGAATTCTTCATCGACCTTCTGGGTTTCCTCGCCGGCCTGGTGTGCGAGGCGCTGGCGTTGGACGATGGGGTCATTGAGTTCCGAGTATCCCGGGCTGATTTCGACGCCATTGATGATGAGTTCGTAGACATCGACGGTGGAAGGATCCAGCGGGTTCTGGCGGGCGAGCGGAACGAGTTCGGCGGGGACGTGGGTGACGAAGCAGGGGTCGAAGGTTTTTTCCTCGATGAGTTTTTCGAAGACCTGCTGGGTGACTTCGTAATCCTCCATGGCGTCCGAGATTTCGACGCCGAGTTCTGCGCAGCGGGTGCGGCGCTGGGCGGGTGAGTAGTCGAACCACTGTGGGTCGATGGAGCGGATGAGGTCGCGGTACGGCGTCCGTTTCCATGGCCGCTGGAGGTTGATGGTGCGGGTGGTATTGCCGTCTTCGTCCTTGTGTTCGATGAGGAGAGAGCCGGTGAATTTCTCGGCGAGGTGGCAGACCAGTTCTTCGACGAGGTCGGCCATCTGCTGGAAGTCCGAGCAGGCCCAGTAGGCCTCGAGCATGGTGAATTCCGGGTTATGGCGGCGGCTGATGCCTTCGTTGCGGAAGTTGCGGTTGAGTTCGAATACCTTGGTGAAGCCGCCCACGAGGAGGCGTTTCAGGTAGAGTTCCGGGGCGATGCGGAGGAAGAACGGCTGGCCGAGGGCATTGTGGAAGGTTTCGAACGGCCGGGCGGCGGCTCCGCCGGGGACGGCCTGGAGCATGGGGGTTTCGACTTCGAGGAAGCCGCGGTCCTGGAGCCAGCGGCGGATTTCTGCGACCATGCGGCTGCGGAGCACGAAAACTTCGCGGCTGCGCTGATTGGCCATGAGGTCGAGGTAGCGCTGACGGTATTTGATTTCGCGGTCGGCGACTCCGTGCCATTTATTGGGCATGGGGCGGAGGGATTTCGAGAGGACGGTGAGGCTGGTGACCTTGATGGAAGGTTCGCCGGTGCGGGTGATGAAGGTTTCGCCTTCCACGCCGAGCCAGTCGCCCATGTCGATGAGGTCGCGGAAGAGGGCGAAGGTTTCTTCCGGGACATTTTTGGCATTGAGGAAGCACTGGAAGCGGCCTTCGAGGTCCGAGAGGTCGAAGAACTGGGTTTTGCCCATGTCGCGGCAGGCGGTGACGCGTCCGGCGATGCGGACGGTGAGGCCTTCCGAGAAGGAATCGCGCAGGCTGGCGGGCGAGTGGGTGGCATCGAAGCGGGAGCCCCATGGGTTGACGCCGAGGGATTCGAGCTGGGCCAGTTTTTCGCGGCGGACCGCGAGGAGGGCGTTTTCCGAATCCTGGGAAGGAGGGGCGGGGTTGGTGGGGCTATCCATGGGAATGAAAAGGGATGGGTGGCATGCGGGCGGGTTGCGCGCAAGGCGTAGCGTGGGGGAAGGTCAGCGGAGGGAGCGGGCCTCGTGGAGGAGAGGCATCCATGAGTCGAGGTGGTGTTGCCATGTGAGGGGGAGCATGGCGGTGCGGGCGCGGAGGCCGGCTTCGGCGAGTGGGCTGGCGAGGGCGGTGGCGATGATGTTGGCGAGTTGGTCCGGGCAGCGCGGGTCTGTGAGAATCCAGCCATTGGAGCCATGGTGGATGAATTCCGAGGCACCGTCTTCCGCTGAGATGATGCCGGGGAGGGCGCAGGCCATGCTCTGGAGGACAGTATTGGCGCAGGCGTCGTACTGTGAGGGGTGGACGAAGAGGTCGGCTGACTGGTACCATGGGCGGAGGTCCTGCTGGTGGCCGGCTTCGTGGATGCGGCTGGTGAGGCCGAGGGAAGCGATGCGGGACCGCCATGGGCCGAGGGGTTTTCCTGCCACGGCG
This sequence comes from uncultured Akkermansia sp., assembly GCA_964605435.1. Lineage (GTDB taxonomy): Bacteria > Verrucomicrobiota > Verrucomicrobiia > Verrucomicrobiales > V1-33 > V1-33. The sequence goes on along the minus strand of CAZSDE010000063.1, from coordinate 3,880 downwards.
AGGTGGATGTCCTTGCGTGGGAGAGCGGCGAGGGCGGAGAGCAGGGTGGGGAGACCTTTGCGGCGGTGGTCGAGCGAAGCGAAGAGGAGGAGCGGAGACGAGGGCGGGAGGCCGAGGGAAGCGCGCAATTCCCGGCGGTTGGCGGCGGGTTGCCAGTGGTTGGTGTCCACGGCCGTGTGGATCACGCGGATCGCGTCGGGATTGACCTTGTGGAACGAAGACAATTCGGTAGCGACCTTTTTTGAATTCACGACGAAGCGGGGGGTCTGGCCGCTGGTGTAGAGGAGTCGTTCGAGGTGGAGTTCGCGGAGGTTTTTGCGGGACCAGCGTTTCCACCATGGGAGGTCGCGGGAGTAGCGGGCGTGGCAGCCGCCGCCGGCGCGGTGGATATCCTGGCGGAAGGTGCGGCCGAAGCCGAGGATGACGTCGACCTCCCATCGTTCTGCGAGGGCAGCGGTGGCCGTGGCGAAAGCGGTCATGGTGCCGGCCCTCGTGAGGCCGCGCGGGAAGAACTGGACGGAATCCGCGAGGCGGCGGAATTCGTCATCGGCGTCGACGCCCGCGAGGTGGAGCGAGTGTCCGGCGGCGGCGAGTTCTGTGCAGAGTCGGAGGAGGTAGCCTTCGAGACCGCCGCGGCGGAGAAACTGGTGGTAGACGATCCCGAGTTTCACGGGAAGTCAGGGCTGTTCCGCGAGGTCCGGCTGGCCATTCTGGTTGGCGTCGAGGGTCCGGAGGTTGAGATGAACCCATGGACGTTCGTAGGCTTCGCGGCCCTTGCCCGCGTAGGTGACCCAGAGTTCGAGGGAGGTGGCGTCGTAGACCACATTGACGACATTGCCGCCCTTGATGGGGATGCGGCAGGCGACGTCGCGGAGGGCGGCGGAATCGAGTTTGCCGTGGAGGTCGCGGAGGAAGGGGAAGGCTCCGCGGCCTTCGTCCTGGTAGACGACGCCCGGGAGGACGTGCGGGGCCGGTTCGTCGGCCGGGTCGTTGTCCTTCCAGATGCGGACGCGTTCTGGTTCCGGTTCCGGGGCATGGGCGCGGATCTTGACAGCGCCGCGGGAATTTTCTGTGCCTGAGCCGAAGACAAAGTGGTAGCGCTTGGTGAGCCGCTGGCTGCGGAAGATGGAGAGGGCCGAGTCGAGGTTTTCCGCGTCGTAGAGCATCGCACGGAACCAGACCGTGAAGTGCGGGGCGAGGGAATCGTAGGGCATTTCGCGGGACGGGGAATCGCCCATTTCCGAGAGCGCGATGCCGCTGGCATTGAGGCCAGTGTGGGCTCCGATCATGCCGGCGAACGAGGGGACGGCGTGGGGAATCCCCTTGTCCGGGAGGTAGACGGTGATGACAGGGAATTCGTGGGCTCCGACCTCGAGATTCCAGTCGAGGTTGCGGGTTTGGCGGAGGTGACCGTCCGGGGTGGCGGGTCCCCATGCGGCGATGCTGCTGCAGGAATAGGGCATGGCGAGGGGCACTGCGTGCATGGCCTGGAGCAGTCCGAGGGGCAGGCCGGAACCGTCGGCGAGGCCAGCCAGTTCCTGTTCCACGCGGTCGTCGCCCCATGCGGCCGAGCGACCCCAGAGGTCGCGGAGGGCATCGGTCGACGATTTCATTTCCGCCGTGATGCCCGCCATGGCTTTCGGGATGAACGACTGCATGCGGTCTGCGAGCAGTTTGCCGAGGTGGAATCCCATCTGGTAGGGCGAGCCGCGGACGACGGCGACGGGGATGCGGACGCCCTCGGATTCTGCGAAGGCGAGGTGGCCGCTGCCGCCCGGGTTGTGGGGAGCCGGGGCGGCAGCGGCGGAGGGAGCGGGACCCGTCTGCCGGAGGGAACTCTCCTTGTCCTGCCCGCTGGCTGCGAGGGTAGTGGCGAGGGAGGCGAGGGCGAGGAAGGCAGGGCGGATCATGGTATCGGGAGCGGATTATTTATCCCAGCTGTTGTCCTTGATGAGCTTGCGGATGCCTTCGTTGAGCGGGAAGCTTTCCGGGAGCATCTTGAAGCGGACGAGGTATTTGACCGCGTTGTGGACCTGCATGATTTCGCCTTTTTTGGATTCCAGCTGGCTCGCGGGGGTCTCCGTGATGGATTTCCACCATGTGGTGGCCAGTTCGCCGACTTTGGTGGTGGTGGCGGCGTCGGTTTCGTAGGTGAGCGACTCCATGAGGTGGAGCATCTGCTGGCGGCCGGGGAGTCCGTCGGCGCCCGCGCGGATGCCTGCGGCGATGGCCTTGCGCTGGGCGGCGGTTGCTTCCGGGCTCAGGTTGCTGCCGTCGCCGCCTTCAGCCGGGCGTTTCGGCAGTGGGCGGTACCAGATGTTGCGGTAGCGGACCGGGTTGCCGTGGTCCTGCAGTTTGAGGGGGCCTTTTTCCGGGAACGGGCGGGGTTTTGAGCGTCCCATGTGGCCGCCGCCGCCTTCGAGCGGGGTGTGGTCCTGGACGAGGATGCCATTGAGGAAGACGGTCAGGTAGCCGGTTTCGATTTCCTTGCCGTCCTTGAAAATGGGGCGGCGGAAGATGATGTCGTAGACCTGCCACTGGCCGGGGGCGACGAGGGCGTTCACGAGCGGGGGATTGACGCCGTAGACCGATCCCGCGAAGCCGTCCGCGTAGGTTGGATTATTGAAATTGTCGAGCACCTGAACTTCCACCTGGCCCATGAGGAAGACGCCGCTGTTGCCGCGGCCCTGGCTATCGCCCTCCACCTTGGCAGGGGCGGACCATTCGAGGTGGAGCTGGCAGTCGCCGAATTCCTCGCGGCTCCGGATGTAGCCCGCGCCGGGAACACATTGGAGGGTGCCGTCCTTGACGATCCACTTGGTCGGTTCCGGGGGGTTCTTGTCCGCGGCCCATTTTTCGAGGGAAGCCGGGGATCCATCGAAAAGGATGACAGCGTCCGCGGGTGGTTTGCCGGCTTGTTCCTGCGAGCTGAAAGTGCCCGGTTCGACGCGGCGCGGCTGCGGGCGGTTCATGTCGTGGATGGCCCATGGATGGGTTTCGTCCGGCGGGTCGCCGTAGAAGCCGCCGGCGGCCGGGGATGGAAGGCACGAAGCAGCCGTGAGGGCCGCCGAGAGAGGGAGGAAGGATATGCGCATGGGGGATCCGTGTAGAGTGTCGTGCGGGGTGCCGCAAGGAGATCGCGACCCGGCGGTGCGGGGTGGGGGGTGCCGGGCGGCGCGGGCAAAACTCCGTTGCGGAGGGATCGGCTGGCGCGTACCTGCGGTGCTTAGAATTGTTGATCCGACAACCCACTTATCCGTCATGACCGCCGCAGCATCCATTCAGGCACTTCAGGAGAAATTTCCCGCCGCCTTTGTTTCGACTCATGAATTCCGGGGCGAGCAGACTGTGGTGGTGCGGGCCGAGCATCTTGCGGCGGTCATGGGGTGGCTGAAGGAAGAACTGGCTTACGATCTCCTGCTGGATGCCAGCAGTGTCGACCACATGGGGGAAGAACCGAGGTTTGAGATGGTATATGAGCTGTATTCGCTCGCTTCGCGGGCGCATCTGCGGGTGAAGGTGTCGGTGCCCGAAGAAGAAGTGGTCAGTGTCGCTGGAATCTGGCCGACCGCGGACTGGCATGAACGGGAAGTCTATGACATGATGGGCATCAGGTTCACTGGGCATCCCGATCTGCGGCGGATTCTGATGTGGGATGGCTATCCGTATTTTCCGCTGCGGAAGGACTTTCCGCTCGCGGGCAAGCCGACGGAAGTTCCCGATGTCGCCTTCACCGGAATCGCCCCGCTCGCAGGGGGACCCTTTGTCACTGCGCCGGGGGCCGGCGACCGGGTGGCTGGGGAACCGCGTGCCAAGGGTGAATCCGGGAAGGGCGACCGCGGCTGAGCCGGGTGGCAGGCTCCGGACCGGAGGAGCCGCA
>CAZSDE010000062.1:0-11842 GCA_964605435.1 uncultured Akkermansia sp. | reverse complement strand
AAATCCAGTACTCCTCGCTGTTGAGAAAATGCGCCGGAATCCGGCACATTGCGCGGTAACGGCCAACTGGATGAGGGCGATGACCCCATTCATCCGTGCCAAGCACCGCAGAAGGCAGGTTCGCCGTCGCCAGGATGCAGTTGCCGATCCGGTCAATCAGGTGAATCGAAACAGTCAATTCAGCTCCGTCGCGCAGATTCTCATATTCGAGTTCCACATCGACCGGACGGCTCAGCACGAAATCAGACGCCGCCTGACCATCACAGAATAGCCGTACGTGGCGCAACCGGGCGACCGCACTGCCAGGTGCCGAATCTTCATCCCACGACGATTCACCCGACTGACGGTTTCCTCCGGCAAGGTACTTTCCGATCACGTCGCGCGCCCCGCCCAGCAGCGAAACCGTTCCCTGTTCCAGCAGCAGCGCCCGCCGGCAGAGATTGGCCATCACTCCCATATTGTGGCTCACAAGAAGCACCGTGCGGCCATCTTTAGCGACATCGTGCATCTTGCCCAGACAGCGCTTCTGAAACTCGCTGTCACCAACCGCCAGCACCTCGTCAACAATCAGGATCTCCGCATCGAGATAGGCCGCCACGGAGAAACCCAACCGCACCACCATTCCTGAACTGTAGCGCTTCACCGGCGTGTCAAGGTAGGCCGCACACCCTGAAAAAGCCACAATGTCATCGAGTTTCGCGGCAATCTCCGCACGCCTCATGCCAAGAATGGCCCCATTCAGGAAGATGTTCTCCCGGCCTGTGAGTTCCGGGTGAAAACCGGTCCCGACCTCAAGCAGTGAAGCGATTCTCCCTCTCGCCCGGATCCGCCCGGTCGTCGGTGCCGTCACCCGAGACAGCAGTTTGAGCAGCGTCGACTTCCCGGCCCCGTTGCGTCCAATGATCCCGAGCACTTCTCCATCGTTCACTTCGAAGGACACATCGCGCAGTGCCCAGACATAGTCGGATTCCACCGCAGTCCGCGTGCGGTCATTCGTGACCCCAACCTTGCGGTAAGGATCCTCCTGGCCACGAAACCGATGCCACCACCGATTGACATCGTGCGCCAGCGAACCCGTGCCGGTCTCACCGAGTCGGTAGAGTTTGCCGACGTTGTCGACTGAAATGACTGCAGACATGAATGACTCCGGAATCTGTTGAATCGCCCAGCCTGCCTCAGACGGTGTCCATGAAGGTGCGCTCCACCCGGTTGAAGATCACCGTGCCCATGCAGAGGATCCCAAGGGTGACCGCCACCGACAGGCCCAGTGCGGTCCACGGAACGGTCCCTCCCAGATAAATGGCCCGGAAGGCCTCAACCGGAGCCGTCATGGGATTGAGTTCCACCAGCCATTTCCACCGGGGAGATACCATGCTCAGAGGATAAATCACCGGTGTGGCATACATCAGCAACTGCACCCCGAAGGTCACGAGAAAGGTGAAATCCCGGTACTTGGTCGTCAGGGCCGACACGAGAATTCCACTGCCAAGACCAAGCGCCCCCATCAGCAGCAGCAGCACGGGCGTCATCACCGGGATCAGCCACCACTGAGGATCAAGCTCCTTCCCCGCCACGAGATACCATCCCCATATGCATGCAAAAAGCAGCATTTGAATGAGAAATTGAATCAGGGTCGAAATCACCACGGAAACGGGCACCACCAGCCTCGGAAAGTAAACCTTTCCGAATATTCCTGCATTATGAATGAATGTGTTGGAAATCCGCTGGAGACAGGCCGCGAAATAATTCCATGGCACGGTTCCGGCCAGATAGAAGAGCATCGGCGGGGTACCGTTGGTCGGCAACTTGGCCACCCCGGCAAAGATCACCGTGAAGACAACCGTCGTCAGCAGGGGCTGGAGGAAAAACCAGAGCGGTCCCAGCACCGTCTGCTTGTAGACAGCCACCAGATCTCTACGGACAAAAAGCCAGAGCAGATCCCGGTACTGCCAGAGTTCCCTCAGCCGCAGATCGAAAAGCCGGGCCTCCGGTTCCATTACCAGATCCCACGGCTGTTCCTCGCCTTTCCCGGCGGCGTGCTCTGCGGTCCACCTTGTCATGCCCTGATCATGCCGAACTCACCCCGGGGCGCCAGCGCTTGTTCTCCTTGTGAGCACTTTCCTGTCAGCCTGTTCCGGATGGATCCCGAAATCGCGTTTTGCAACCACGCTACCGCCCCTGGTGCCACTTGAGCCAGCATCGTCCGTCGGCAAAGATTTTCCGCTAGACTACTTACACTGCCTGCTCCTCTCCATACTAAAAACACGAAAAGCGAACGCAAATGATTTGGTATTCATTCCTGTCTCAGAGTAATTATTAATTCATTTTTCACATATCGTTTAAACTATGATTGCCATAGCGCAACGGCCGGGAACCCGCCTCCGCCGGGATGCTTCGTGCGACCCTTCGGAATGCGCTGGCGCGGGAACTGGAACCAACGGATGCTCCGACCGATGTCTGAACCCTCGTCCGCTTCATGGAAACCGACCGCCGTGCAGGCGCTGCTGTGCTTTCTGTTTTTCATCGCTGGCTGGGTGGCTCAGGCGGCTGGGTTGGCAGGGATGGCGACCTTGCTGTTCGTGATTTCCTGTGTGGCGGGGGGATACGACCTTGCGAAGGACACGCTGGGAGCCCTGCGGCGAAAGTCGCTCGACATTCATTTTCTGATGCTGATGGCAGCGGCGGCCTCGGCGGCGCTGGGGCACTGGCACGAGGCGGCCCTGCTGCTGGTGCTGTTCTCCGGATCCTCTGCGCTCGAGGAATACGCGAATCACCGGACGGAGACGGCGCTTGCTTCGCTCTTCCGCGATGCGCCGCGGACGGCCCGGCAAGTGCTCGCGGATGGATCGGTTGAGGAAGTTCCCATCGAAAGTCTGCAGCCGGGCATGATGGTGAGTGTGCCCCCGGGGCAGCAGGTACCGGTGGATCTGCGGGTCATTTCCGGGCACAGCGAATGCGATGAGTCCAGCCTGACGGGCGAGGCGAACCCTGTCAGCAAGAGCGCTGGCAGCGAGGCCATGGGGGGGACCATGAATCTTTCGGGAAGTTTCACGGGGGAAGTTCTGCGGCCGGCGTCCCAGAGTGCCCTGCAGCAGATCATGGATCTGATCCGCAACGCGCAGCAACGGAAAGCACGCGCACAGCATTTCACCGACCGCTTCGGCACCACGTACACGCTGCTGGTGCTCGGATTGTGCCTGCTGCTGTTTCTTTCGTGGTGGCTGATCGGAAGGCTTCCTGCCTTTGGCGATGCTCCTTCCGGGGAAGCGGGGGCGTTTCACCGGGCGATCACGGTTCTCATCGTGGCCTCGCCCTGTGCCCTCGTCCTGAGTGTGCCGTCGGCGATTCTGGCGGCCATCGCGCGGGGGGCCCGCAGCGGGGTGATTTTCCGCGGGGGTTCGACCATTGAGGATCTTGCCGGCATCACGGCGGTGGCCCTTGATAAGACGGGAACTCTCACGACCGGGGAAATGAGTGTCGAGGAGATTCACGTTCTCCACGGCGGGGAAGAAGCGCTGCGCCATGCCGCCTACAACCTCGCCCGGCAGTCAACCCATCCACTGAGTCGGGCCATTGCCGCGAAGCTCACGGCCGGCACGGCGCGGGAGGATCCGCAGCATTATACCAATGTCCCCGGCAGCGGGGTCACCGGAATCCTGCGCGGCGGACAATGGGCCCTGGGCAAACGGTCATGGATCGGATCCATGGCGACGGCACAACTGGCGCCCCGGGATTCCCATCCGAAGCCACCGGTTTCTTCCGAGGTATGGGTGACGGGACCGGAAGCGACCGGCTATTTTTCCCTGCGGGATCAGCCGCGGGCCGAGGCGGCCGCACTGCTGGCAACGCTGCATGCCAGCGGACTGCGCACCCTCATGCTGACCGGAGACCGGCCGGAAGCCGCCAAAGCAGTACGGGACCTCACGGGTGTGCAGGTAGTCCATGCCGGGCTGCTCCCGGGAGACAAGACCGACATCATCGCCAGCCTGCAGAAGGATGGTCAGCGTGTCGCCATGGTCGGCGACGGGGTCAACGATGCCCCGGCGCTGACGCTTGCCAATGTCGGGGTGGCCATGGGGCTGCGGGGATCCGACGCGGCGCTGCAGCAGGCCGACCTCGTGCTGTCGCGCGACCGCCTGGAAGCCTTTGTGGATGCGTGGCGGCTGAGCCGGAATGCGGTTGCCATCATGCGGCAGAATATTTTTGTCGCGCTGGGAACCGCGGGCGTCATGGTGCTCGTGAGCGTGCTGCGGGAGATCCCGCTCTGGCTGGGTGTACTCACTCACGAGGGCAGCACGGCCATCGTCGTCATCAACAGTCTGCGGCTTCTGCTGCCCGGATCCATTGGCACGCGCCGCTCATGATCAGCGAAACCGACGCCCTCGAGAGGATCCTTGCGGCACTTCCCGGTCCCGTCGCGGAAGCAGTCCCGGTTGAGCAGGCCGCTGGCCGCTGCCTCGCGGAAGACATCCAGGCCACCAGTCCCCTGCCGGGCTTCGACAACGCCACCATGGATGGCTATGCGCTCAATGCAGAAGACTGCGGGCGTGCCGGCGTCCGTCTCATGGTCCGCGGAGAACAGCCAGCCGGCCCGGACCGGGGGCTCACGGTGCAGCCGGGTCAGGCCGTACGGATCTTCACAGGGGCACCGTTGCCAGGGGGCACGGCCGCCGTCGTCATGCAGGAAGATACCGTCAGAAACGGCAACGAAATCGTTCTCACGGAACCCGCGGATCCCGGCGAATTCATCCGGCGGGCGGGAAGCGACCTCTGCCGTGGCCAATGGATCGCCCGGCGCGGGCAGCGCATTACACCCGCGCTCGCCGGGCTGATCGCAGCCCAGGGAATCGCTGCGGTGCGCTGCGGCCGGAAGCCGCGTGTCGGCATTCTCTGCAGCGGCGGCGAACTCGTGCCGGCGGGCCGGCCCCTTCCGGCGGCGGGATTCCTTTACAACAGCAATGGCCCTATGCTCAGCGGACTGCTGGCCGGCAGCGGGGTCGCCATCCCCGGCCCGGCCCTGCAGACACCTGATGTGATGGAAGAAGTACGGTCCGCCCTGCGAGCGCTCACGGAATCGTGCGATGCCATCCTCCTCGCCGGAGGGCTTTCGGTGGGCGACCACGATCTCGTGCGGCCCGCCCTTGCAGCCGAGGGAGCGGTCACGGCTTTCTGGAGGGTGGCCGTGCGTCCCGGCAAGCCGTTTCTGTTCGGGCACATGCCATCGGGCGTCCCTGTGTTCGGACTCCCCGGAAACCCGGTTTCGGCTTTGGTGACGAGCGTGCTTTTTGTGCTGCCCGCCCTGCGCCACATGGCGGGAGCCGCAGAAACGGCATGGCCCATGATGCCGGCCACCATGGGATCGGAGGTGCGCAACTCCGGAGACCGGCCCCACTGGATCCGTGGCCAGTTCGACACCACAGGAGGCGTATTCCATCCCGCCGGGCTTCAGGAATCGCATGCGCTTGCTTCGCTGGCGCGGGCCAATGGCCTCGTGAGGCTGCCACCCGGCTCCGTCACGGAAGCAGGTTCCCGGGTCCGCGTGCTCCTGCTGGAAGGCTGAGGGGATCGGCAGCATGGCGCAGTTCCCCGCGCTCGCTGCTCTCTGCGGCGTCCATCCAGATCCGCTGGCAGACGAGGCACAGCTTGAGAGCAAGGACACCGGCAGGCAGCCTGCCGTCCAGTGCATTCATGGGCTTGCGGCATTCCGGACAGCGCACTTCCGGACGGGCCAGACGCGGGTCGGCGATGGCGGATTCCCAGATCCGGTTGGCATGCCATGCGGGCACGAGCTTCCGGAATTGACTGAAATTGAGGGAAATCCCCCGGCATCGGGTGCAGCGCCAGATCATGCCGGCCTCCTCTTCTGTGGGCAGCAGCCGATCCCGGCAGCGTGGGCATTCCAGATGCATGCGATTCCATGGCCGCAGCCGGCGACATGACAACGGGAAGCGTCACGATTCCGCTTTTCCCATCGCGTGAAATGTCCGAAGACTTCCGTCTTTCTGCTGATGAACGATCCTGCGGTTCCCCTCCCCTTCTGGCGACGCTGGTGGAGACGCCTGCTGAGGGCCGTCGGCATTCTCATCGGTCTACCGGCACTCTACACGGGAACCGGCTTCGGCTTGGGAGCCATCCAACTCGATGGAAAGCCAGCGGGGCCTCGCGGAATCGATATCTGGCTCGTGTCCAATGGGATGCACACGGGCGTGGTCATTCCTGCGGCAGGACCTGGCTACGATCTGCGGCAATTCTTTGCAGCGCCACCGGAGTATCATCAGGCGGAATGGATTCTCGCCGGCTGGGGCGACCGTGAATTCTTCGAAAAGGTTCCTCAATGGTCGGACCTCACCCTGTCCCTCGGGGCCGCCTCCCTCATCGGGGTCCACGAGACCGCCCTCAGTATCATCTGGGTGCACGATCATCCATCGCTCTTCAGCGAGCAGCGGCAAATCAGGGCTACCGCTGCACAAGTCCGTCAGCTTGCCGAGTTCATTCAGACGAGCGCGGAACCTGCCCCGGGCGGTGGTGCGCAGATTCTGATTCTGCCGAGGGAGACTCCCGGCGAAACCTTCTACCGTGCCCGCGGACGCTACCATCTCTTCCGCACCTGCAACAACTGGACCAGTCAGGCTCTCGCCGCGGCTGACCTCCCGCGGGGACTGTGGACGCCCTTCGCGCCTTCGGTTATGCAGCACTGGCCCCGCGCGGCGGGCCATGTTCCCGCCGGAGACTGAATCAGCGCACGCCAGCCGGTATTCCGTCGGCCTGCTCCACAGTCCGGCGCTTTCCGGGAATTTCCTCCGGGCTGACCCCGGCCGGACCATTTCCTGAAACCGGCACTGCCGCGGGTGCGCGTCCAGCCTCGAATCCGACAGGCACCGTCACGGCGGTGGCATCACGGGGAACCACCGGGGAAACCGGAACGGGATCCACAGCGACGGAATCCGTCGTGTCCGGGCGGAGGAAAAAGCCCGCAGCGAATGCAGCCATGGCCAGTCCGGCACCCCATGCGACGGCCGGACGACGGAACCATGCCCCCAGTGCGGCGAGCCATCCAGTCTCCGGCTGCCTCGCTTCCGCGCGGATGCGGCGGTCAAGGCGTGACAAAAAGGCGTCTTCGTATCCCTCGGGAGGCTGGACTTCCCCCGCGGTCCGGAGAAGGTGGCTGAGCTGGTCGTGCGGGTCCATGGCGGCGGGAGGGTTGGTTATTCGAGGCAGTCGGAAAGCCATGCCTGCAGCTGCTTGTGAGCGTAATGCAGACGGGAGCGGACGGTGCCCTCCGACACCCCGAGGATGCGGCTGATTTCAGCATGAGGAAATCCCTGGATGTCGAACATGGTCACAACGGTCCGATGCTGATCTGACAAACGCTGGAGCGCTTCGTTCAATCGCCGCTGCAATTCATTGAGCCCGGCTTCGCGCACCGGGTCGGATGGATCCGTGAGCGCCTCGGTCGTTTCCCGCGGAAGCGGCCTGAGGGGATCGTCGATGGTCTCGGTCATGCGCCGTTTCCTCCGCTTGAGGAAATTGAGGGTCATGTTGACGGCGATGGTGTAGATCCACGTGTAGAAGGCACTGTCGCCGCGGAACGTAACGCCGCACGAGTTCATCGAAGGCCGCCCGGTCGCCCTCGCGGGCCCGCTCCACAAGGACCGGATCCGCTTCCTGACCGCTGGCTGCGCCGGCATTCATGCGGAATGAGTCAGACAGAAGCCTCCCGCAGCACGGTGACCGAGACACTTCCGCAGTCGGGCAGAATGAATTTCCGCACGGTCACCCGCACGGCGCGCAGGGGCCATGCAGCAAGGAGCGCAGCAGCGAGATCCCCGGCGAGCGTCTCAATGAGCTGCCGATCCCGCGACGCCGCCACCTCGCGGCATTGCAGCGCCACCGCGCCGTAGTCCACGGTGCCCTTGAGGCTGTCGCCCAGATCACGGAAATCCCGGCATGGCCACAGCACGAGATCCGCCTCGAGACGCTGCGGCACCGCCCGTTCTTCCTCCGGAACCCCGATGCGGCAGACGAGCCCCAGTCCCGTCACGGCGATGCTGTCGTTTTCCGGAGCATTCATGACAGACTGGCTTCAGAGAGCGTCAGCGCTTGATGCTTGTGACCGACTGCAGGATCACGCTGACCATCATGTAGGCCATCGTTCCCACGAGCAATGCCATGATGAAGATGATGACCGGGGTGATGGCAGCCATGCCGCGGTCGATCGTCTTCTGCAGTTCCTTGTCGTACCGCTGGGCCGACCGTTCGAGGGCGTGTTCGAGGTCGCCGGTCTGCTCACCCACCGTGATCATGTCGGTGAGCAATTCCGGGAAGAATCCCACCTTCTTGAGCGAGCGCGAGAGCGAGGCTCCTTCGCCGACCATGCCGATGACCTTCTGGAGGAGCCCCTTGAGGTAGCGGTTGACGGTGGCGTCCCGCGTCAGTTCGAGCGCCCGCAGCAACGGCAGTCCATTGCCGATCAGATTCGACAGCGTCTCGAGAAAGGTCACGAAAAAGCGGGCGCTGAGCAGTGGGCCAAAGAAGGGCATCTTCACGCTCTTCTCGTCCCAGAGCTGCCGGTATTTGGGAATCTCCAGCGCCTTCTGGAAGAGCCAGACGGATAGACCGATGACGAGGGCAATCGCCCACCAGTAGCCAAAGAGAAAGTCCCCCACGCCCATCAGGAATTTGGCCGCTCCCGGCAGTTCCTTGCCCATCGACTTGAGCAACTGCGTGAGCTGCGGAATCAGATAGGAAACAAAGAGAAGACTCACCCCGATCCCTGCCACCAGAAGACAGACAGGATAAATCATCGCCGTCGTCACCTTGCTCTGCAGGTTCGAGACCGATACCAGATACTCCGACTGACGCTTGAGAATCTTCGGCAGAGCCCCGGAGACTTCCCCAGCCGCTGCGAGATTGCAGTACAGTTCCCCGAACGATGGACTGGCCGACTTGAGCGCCGCGGAAAAACTGGATCCATCCCGGATCTTCGCACGCAGAATTGCCGTGACATCCTTCACCCCGGACAATTCATCGCGCGATTCCATGATGCGTAGCGCCGGCTCAAGCTGGAGGCCAGCCCCGAGAAGGTCACTCAGTTCCTCCGTGAACATGATGACATCGTTCTTCTTGAGCTTGACCGGCTGCAGGAGGGCCGGGTCCTTCGCCTTGGCTTTCGCTCCCGCCTTCTCCGGTAGTGCTTTGGCTCCTGACTTGTCCGCTTTCTCCACAGTCTCCTTGCCCGCTTTGGCGGGCGGCTTGCTGTCGGCTGCTGCCCCTTCCTCCTTCGGCTTGACCGCCACCGGCTGCAGTCCGTTCCGCTCCAGCCGGCGCAGGGCGTCCTGCCGGTCCGATGCGTTCAGTTCGCCAGCCGCCTTGGTGCCGTCGTGCCGGAGTGCCGTGTAGGAAAATACTGCCATGATGCGATCGGAAATTCTCTCGGAATCGAGCGGTCTGCTAATCAGTCAGGTTCCCCGATCATCATGTCGGAGGCGGTCGCACTGACCACTTCCTCGAGGGTCGTGTCGCCATCGAAGCATTTATAGATGCCGTATTCGCGCATCGGGATGAAGCCCTGCCGCACAGCCATTTCCCGGAGCTGCGCTTCCGTGGCCCGCTTTGTGATGAGGTCTTCGATTTCCTTGGTGACCACGCAGATTTCGTAGATGGCGAGACGGCCATGGAAGCCGGAATGATTGCAGGAATCGCAGCCTCCTGGTTTGGCCACCATGCAGCGCCGGGTCTCGGGATTGCGGAAGCCGACGGCCCGCAGTTCATCCACGGTGATTTCACCGGGCTGCCGGCACTTTGTGCAGAGTTTGCGCACGAGGCGCTGGGCAAGGAAGCATCGGACGGAAGCCGCCACGAGGAACGGTTCCACCCCCATGTCGACAAGACGGGTGATGCCGGAGATGGCATCGTTGGTGTGGAGGGTACTGAAGACGAGGTGACCCGTGAGCGCCGCCCGGATCGCGATTTCCACGGTCTCGAGGTCCCGCATTTCCCCGATCATGACGATGTCCGGATCCGCCCGCAGAATGGAACGGAGGGCCGTCGCAAAGGTGAGATTGATCTCGCTCTTCACCGCGATCTGCACGACGCCCTCGATCTTGTTTTCGACCGGGTCCTCGACCGTGACGATCCGGCTGTCGACCGTGTTCAGTTCGCTCAGGAAGGTGTACAGACTCGTGGATTTACCGGATCCCGTCGGCCCCGTGATCAGCACGATCCCGTTGGGCAGCTTGAGCATGGCATCGATGATCTGCCGGACCTGGGGAATCATCCCGAGCTTGTCGAGATTGAACTTCTGCTGATTGAGGAGACGGAGACTGACCGTTTCACCGAGCACGCTGGGAATGGTGGCGACCCGGACGTCGATCTGATTGCCATCCAGTTCCAGCCCGATGCGTCCGTCCTGCGGGAGGCGGCGCTCGGCAATGTCGAGCCGCGACATGATCTTGAGTCGCGCAATCACCATGTTCTGGAGGGCCTTGATGTTTTCGGGGACGGGCACGTCCACGAGCAACCCGTCGATCCGGTAGCGGATGCGCAGGCTGTTCTCCATGGGTTCGACGTGAATATCGGTCGCCCGCTGATGGAGGGCCTGACGGATGATCTGGTTGACGAATTTGACAACGGAAGCCTCGTCATCGTCATCATCGATGATGTTGGTTTCCTCCTGCATGTCGAGGCCCTGGGAATCCGCGAGGTCCCGGCCCTTGAGGAGGGCTTCAAACGTATCGGCACCGACCCCGTAGAGCTTCTGAATGCCCTGCAGCAGCCGGGTGCGGCTGGCCATGTGCCACTGGACGCGGCAGGGAATCGCCTGGGCCACGGCGTGGCGTGCGTGGTAATTGAACGGATCGTAGGTCGCGAGGGCGAGGACCGGTTCGCCTTCGGTGTCTCCTTCGGCGAGTTGGGGTGGTTCCCCGTCTTCATCGGGCTCGGCCATCATCCGGGCGGGATCCCCGTACCAGAGCGGCAGAAGACGGTGCCGCAGCGCCACTGCCGCGGAACAGACTTCCTTCAGTTTCCGGGAATTGCGGGGCTTCAGATCCGCCTCCCATGGGAGGTGCAGCCACTCGCTGAGATGACCCAGAAAGGCTTCCTCCGGCATCATCTGGGCATCAAGGAGGTCATCGACCACGCTGCGCTGCGCCATGGCCGATTGGCTGATGGCGGCCGCCACCGCCTCAAGGTTTTCCGCTCCCGCCGCTTCCGCGGAACGGACCAGCATTTCATTCATGCGTTGGGCTAAGGAGGACATGCGTGCAAATCAGAGGAATTGGATCGGAAATTCGGGCGGAAATCCCGGAATGGCACCGCCAACCCGGAATCTGTTTCTGGCCGTAACCCGGCGAGGGCTTCGGACAACGGGATTTCTTCCCGCGTTCAATCCAGCGGACGGAAAATCCCGCAGCGGACGGATATGCCGGCTCAGGGAGGTGCGCCGAGCGATTTAAGGCGATTGCGCCATTCCGCGGCCTGCGGCGAGCGTTCGGCCCCGGCGGGCAGCAGTTCGAGGGCCGTGCGCAATGCGGCAGCCGCCCCGGCACGGTCCCCCGCCGAAAAGAGGGCAGCGGCAAGGAGTTCGTGATCGCCTGCCTCAGCCGGCTGATTCTTTTCAAGGACAAGTCGGGCGACGGCGACCGCCTCGGCAGGCCGGTTTCCATTCTTTCCTCCGTAGAGTGACACGAGGAGCCTGGCTGTTTCGCGGTTTCCGGGGGCCAGCCGCCATGCGGTTTCAAGGTGCTGCCGGGCCTCGGTGGGATGGCCGGACTGGAGGGCAAGGCGACCGAGATTCGTGTGTGCCGGGGCGAAACCGGGGCGCAGAGCCGTGATGCGGCGG